>CAISGR010000026.1 GCA_903884945.1 uncultured bacterium | reverse complement strand
GCGTCTGGAGCGGCGCGAGCGCAGGCCGGAGCGTACCGCTCGCGGTTCGCTCCGCCTCGACCTCGGCGCGTGCCAATCCGCTCTTGAGATGCTCGACATAGCCGATGCATTCCCCCAGCATGTGCTGCACATGCAGGAAGGTGTCGGCACCGATCGACCGGGCAACCGCCATGGCGAGGCCGGTGGCGAACTGCATTTTCGCCAAGGCGCGTGTATTGGTCTGGTACGCCGTGTGATTGCGGATCGCGGTGCGGAAATACATCTCCCCCGACAATTTAACGTTGCGGTAGCTAAAAACCCGTTGCCACGGCACGAACACGTCATGGAACACCAGAAGCGAGTCGTTTTCCTCGAACCGGGTCGAAAGCGGATGGTCGAACGAAGCACGCTCCCCTGCGATAACGTAGGGCTGGCGGCAGATCTGGCGAAGGCCCGGCGCACTGGCGGGGACCGCGCAGATCAGCGCGTGGTCCTCGTCGCCGGGCTTCATCCCGGGCAAATTGTACAGCAGGATTTCATCTGCGACAGGCCCCAGCGTGGCGATCATCCGGGCGCCGCTGATGCGGATCCCGCCATCTTCCTCTCCGGTGACACGCAGATGAAGTGCGCCCTGTTCGTGGCTCTGTTTGGTGCGATCGTTCTGCGGCGGGACCAGCGCATGGCTGAGAAACAGGTCGTGGCGGCGGACATGATCGTAATACCACGCGACGCTGTCCGCATATCGCTCGCCGGCCTCGCCAAAGACGCTCCGGTCCTCCCAGAGCGCCAGCAGGGTGGTATTGAGGAAATCGGGGGACCGCCCGAGCAGGCCGAAGCTCGCCTCCGCCCAAAGCCTGAACCCTTCGCGCCGCCTGCGCAGGTCGTCGACGGTCTGCGCGGGCTCGAACGCGATTCCGCAGCGCTCGCCGGTGACAGCGTCGAGCGCGGTCAGGCTGTCGCGATGCTCGGGCTGGTGCTGCATGTCATACAGCGCCGCGATCTCGCGCGCGACCGCGCAGAACGCCGGGTGATCGGCGACGTTGTCGACTCGCTGACCGCCAACCCATACGTCGCGCGGACTCGATCGCAACCCCTGCAGATACTCGGCCCCGGTCCGCACACCCATCCACTCTCTCCCGCCGATCGAAACACCGTACCTGAGAGTATCTAATCCCGGGCGACTGGTTGCCCCAAGCCGAACTTCCAGACTGTTCGTCTGGTGAACAGTCAGTTGAGGAAACCGATTCTCGCTTCGAGCCGCTCGACGCAGTCGCGCAACGGCTGCAGAAACCGAGCTGCCGCGACCGCCGGCGTCAGCACCGAAGAAAAGAAAACGATGTTGACCGCACCGATAACATTCGCGTCTCGGCGCACCGGGAGTGCGATTGCGCTAGTACCGGATTCAATCAGGCCATGGCTGGCGCCGAATCCATCCCGCCGCGCCTGCTCAATGGCCCGGGTAACTGCGCCATCAACTGCGATCTCACTAGCGTCTTCCCCCGCTGCGGCGCGCACCAGTTCAAGCGTTTGCGCAAGCTGCCCATCGTCCATTGCCGCCAGCATCGCACGGCCCAGGGCAGAGCGCAGCAGGGGGCGATGCTGTCCGATGAGCCGGCGAAAAACCGTCATTGTAGTCCGCGGGTGCGTGGAAGCGGCGATCGTCAGGCGCCCGTCCTTGATGACGGCGTAGTCGCTCGGCCAGCCGATTCGGACGACAAGCACATCCAACTCAGACTGTGCGGCCTGCAGTTCAAGATCGTCTTGCCGAATCTCCAGCCCGATCCGTTGCACCTTCGGCGCCAGATAATAGCGACCGTCGTCGCGGCGCAGGGCGAACCCTGCCGCGGCCAATGTCGCCAGCAACCGATAGGCGCTGGACCGGTCGATGCCGGCCCGGTTTGCGAGCGCGGTCGGCGATGACCAGCCCATGTCCGCCATCGCGTCCAGCAGCGCGAGCCCGCGTTCCAGAGCCCGAACCTCTCGATAGGGGCGGTTCGGCTCGGCCATCAGTATGAGGTCACTGCATCCGTTCGGGAAGTTCGAGAAGGAATTCCAAACAGACCTCCCGCTGCGCCCGAAAGGCCTGAAGTCCGACATCTCGGTGAATGACGTTGACTCCGATGAGATGCGACAGCGCGAGCAGCGCGGCGGCGGCGGCGCGAGATTTGCTCATCCCCATGTCGCGGTAGATTTCGGCGATGATCGTAAGCCGTTCGCTGTCGACGTCGGAGATGGCGTGGCGCGCCAGTTCGGAAGACCGCGCCCATTCGCGCAGCGCATGTTCGATCGTTCCGCCAGGGACGTCGCTGCGATCTTCCGACGCTAGTCCGAGAAGGTATGAGAGGCGGTCACGGGGCGTCTCGATCTTCGTGCGCACGAAGCGGCCGACCGCGGAGGTCAGGCTTTGCTGCCAGAACCGAAGCATTTCGCCCAGCAGCGCGTCGCGGTCCTTGAAATGCCAGTAGAAGCTGCCCTTCGTCACGCCCAGGGCGCGTGCCAGCACCTCGATGCGGACCTGCGCGACGCCACCATTCCCGACTTCTTGCAGCGCGGCCACGATCCAGTCGTGTTTCGACAGACGCTCTGACTGATCGGCATTTGCATGCGCCTGTTGTTTTGCCATGTAGACCGCCACCTCCGTTATTGCCTGGGCCCATATCGCAATCGTCGGCAAACCGGAATCACAATGACTCCGGGTCAAGCATTTTCCACATCGAGAACCAGCTTTCCAATGGTGCGCCCGCCTGCAAGTTCCACAAGCCCCTCCTGGAGCGCCGCGAACGGCACTGTCGCGCCGATTATGGGACGGATAGTTCCCTCTGCCAATGCCGTGGCGAGCCCCCTCTGGACCGCAGCGATGCCGGATGGATCAGCATCGAATTTCCAGAACACGCCCCGCGCCGACGCCGCCTTTACGAGCAGGCGGTTGGCGGGGATCGCGGGAATAGCCCCGCTGGCAAAGCCGACGATAAGAAGACGCCCGCCCCAGGCGAGCGCGCGGACGCTTTGCAGCGTGATGTCTCCGCCCACCGGATCCAGCACGACATCAATCCCGCCCGGCGCGATCCCGCGTAGCGTTTCGACCCAGTCTGCGGCGCGGTTGTTGACGATGGCACTGGCACCGTTGGCGGTCGCCACCGCTGCCTTTTCCGGCGCGGCGGTCGCCGCGATGACGCGCGCGCCGGCGTTGCGTGCGAGCTGCGTCGCGGCGATGCCGGTGCCGCCCGCTGCGGCGTGTATCAGCACGGTCTCGCCCGCTCGCAAGCCGGCGGTGTCGAAGAGCGCGATCGACGCAGTCGTATAGGAGATCGGGATCGCGGCGGCCTGTGTGGGGTCTGTGCCCGGCGCGAGACGGATCAGCCGCGCAGCGTCCACTGCGCAATATTCCGCATAGGCGCCCGAGGTAACCTGCGCCATCACCAGGTCGCCAAAGGCAAGATGTGCGAAGCCACCCGTATCGACGACCTGGCCGGCGATTTCCGCACCAAGGATAAACGGCGGATCGGTCCTGACTTGATATTCGCCGCGCACGCTGATGACGTCGGCGAAATTCAAACCGGCGCGCAGCACACGGACCAGCGCGCAGCCTGCCGGCACGACGGGAATGCGAACGTCCCGGATGCTGACGCGGTCCAGCGTCCCATACCCCTCAACCACCCAAGCCTTCATCGCGCCACCCTCCTGTTGCATCCAGCCATACGCAAAGGTATGTTTTCGGGCAAGGCGCACCGACGTCAGGATATCGAGAGGATAACGACCGCCATGACGACCTCCGCAACGCGCCAGCCCTGGGCCCGCTTCTATAATCCGCGCGCCGCGGCGCTGGCGTCGCCCGACCCCATGCCGCTGTCCGTCCTGCTCGATCGGGCAGCGTCGACCTTCGGCGCGCGCCCATGTTCGTCTTTCGTCGAGGAGAGCTTTAGTTACGCGGAGGTCGCAGCCTTCGTGGAGGACCTCGCCGCCGGTTTCGCCGCGGCGGGCATCGGCGCAGGCGACAGGGTCGGCTTCCTCGCCCCGGCCCATCCTTCATTCACCGTCTTCACCTTCGCCCTGTGGCACGTCGGCGCAATCGGAGTCGGGCTGAACCCGCTCTATTCCGTCAGGCGCCTTACCGACCAGGCCAACGATGCTGGACTGAAGGCGATCTTCACGCTCGACGATGCAGCGCTGCTCGGCAAGGCGGCCCAGATCCGGCGCGCGTCGGCGGTGAAGCCGACGCTGATCGCGACGAGCGCGCGCAGCGGCGATCCCCACGCGCCCGCATCGGTTGGCAACGGCGAAGGCACGCTGACCACCGCTGCCATCATGGCTGGAGCGGGCCGGGTCGCACGCGCCACGGTCGACCCGCTCACGCAGC
The DNA here is from genome assembly GCA_903884945.1 of uncultured bacterium. GTDB lineage: Bacteria > Pseudomonadota > Alphaproteobacteria > Sphingomonadales > Sphingomonadaceae > Sphingomonas. The sequence goes on along the minus strand of CAISGR010000026.1, from coordinate 27,894 downwards.
CGGCGGTGCTGCAATATACCGGCGGCACGACCGGCGCGCCCAAGGCAGCGGTGCTGACCCATGCGAACCTGTCGGTCAACGTCGTGCAGATGCACAGCTGGTTCCCCGAACTGAGGCCTGGTGCGGAATCCGTGCTCGCCGCAGCACCCGTCACGCATGTGTCGGGCGTCGGACCCATCCAGAACTTCATGGTCAACATCGCAGGCGAGATGGCCTGGATGCCCCGGTTCGACGCCGACGCGGCGCTGGACACCATCGAGCAGCGGAGGATTACGTTGCTGTTGGCGCCGCCGACCATGTTCACCGCGCTGCTGCATGCCGCGGAAACGCGCGGCAAGTTCGACTGGTCGTCGCTGCGCAATGCGCAATGCGGCGCCGCGCCGGTCTCAGCCGAGCTCAAGAAGCGATTTCGCGACGCGACGGGCCTGACGATCACGACCCTGTATGGCATGACCGAAACGTCGCCCGCAGCGATCTATTCCTTACCGACCCCGCATCATGAGCGAGCAACCGGCATCCCTCTGCCCTTCACCGAGGTGGAGGTCCGCTCGACGAGCGATCCGTCGATCCGCATGGCAACCGGTGAGCCGGGCGAGATCTGCATCCGGGGGCCGCAGGTCATGCCGCACTACTGGCAGCGCCCCGATGCGACCGCGCAGGCGTTCGTCGACGGCTTCTTCCGCAGCGGCGATATCGGCACCATGGACGCCGATGGCGCGGTCACCGTGTTCGACCGGCTGAAAGACGTGATCATCGCCAGCGGCTACAACGTCTATCCTGCCGATGTGGAAAGCGCGGTCCTAAAGCACCCCGCGGTGCGCGAAGCCGCAGTGATCGGGGTACCCTGCGCCTACCGCGGGGAGACCGTGAAGGCGATCGTCAGCCTGCGCGACGCCGCCGGACTCACGATCGAGAATCTGCGGCTGTTCCTGGCCGACCTTTTGTCGCCGATGGAAATCCCCAAATTGCTCGAGATCGTCGACGAGATCCCGCGCAACGAGAACCTGAAGATCTCACGCCTCGCGCTACGCGAGCGCGAGGCCCGGCGACGCGAAGGCTAGGCAGGCACCACCACGTGCAGCACGCCGTCGATGCGGCGGAGAGCGTAGGTGGCGACCGGCTCGGTGACCGGAAAGGCGAGCGGCGCTCCGCTCCGGATGTCGAATCGCCCCGAATGGACCGGACATTCGATCTCGAACCCTTCGAGCCAGCCTTCGGCCAGAGACGCCTGGCCGTGGCTGCACGTGTCGGCGATGGCGTAAAACGCGCCATCCATGCGGAAGAGCGCGACCGGGCCGGTCGCTGGCGAACACAGGCGGCGGACGTCGCCATCGCCCATGCCGTCGGCTTCGGGGACAACAATAAGCACTTCACTCATGAAAGGGTCTTTCGATCAGGCCACGCGGGCCTTGAGCATGTCGAGCGCGACGTCGATGATCATGTCTTCCTGACCACCGACCATCTTGCGACGGCCGAGTTCCACCAGGATCTCGCGGGTATCGAGGCCATATTCGCCAGCCGCTTTTTCGGCATGACGCAGGAAGCTGGAATAGACCCCCGCATATCCCAGCGTCAGGGTTTCGCGGTCGACCCGAACCGGCCGATCCTGGAGCGGGCGGACCAGTTCCTCTGCGGCATCCATCAGCTTCATCACGTCGCAGCCGTGTTGCCATCCCTTACGATCGATCGCAGCGATGAACACTTCCAAGGGCGCGTTGCCGGCACCAGCGCCCATCCCGGCCAGGCTGGCGTCGATCCGCACCGCGCCTTCCTGGGCAGCGACGATCGAATTGGCGACGCCCAACGCGAGATTGTGGTGCGCGTGCATCCCGCGCTCGGTCTCCGGCTTGAGCACGCGATCATAGGCGCGGAGCCGGTCGGCCACCCCGTCCATGTCCAACGCACCGCCGGAATCGGTGACATATACGCAGTGCGCGCCGCAGCTTTCCATCACCAGCGCCTGCTGCGCGAGCGCCTCCGCATCGATCATGTGGCTCATCATCAGAAAGCCCGACACGTCCATGCCGAGGTCGCGCGCGATCCGCATATGCTGCCGGGCGACGTCCGCCTCGGTGCAATGCGTCGCCACCCGCACCGAACGGACGCCGAGTTCGTAGGCCCGCCGCAGTTCGTCCACCGTCGCGATGCCGGGCAGGATCAGCGTGGTCAGCACGGCACGCTCCACCACGTCGGCGACCGCTGCGATCCATTCCCAATCGGTCTGCGCGCCGAACCCATAGTTCAGGGAAGCGCCCGAAAGACCGTCGCCATGCGCAATCTCGATCGCATCGACCCCCGCTTCGTCGAGCGCCCGGCCGATCGCGCGGACATGATCGAGCGTGTACATGTGGCGCACGGCGTGCATGCCGTCGCGCAGCGTCACGTCCTGGATATAGAGCCGCCGATCGGGATCGCGGGTCATGCCGCTGCCGCCCGAAGCTTGCGTGCGGCGATTGCGTCGCCGGTGGCCTGGGCCGATGCGGTCATGATGTCGAGATTGCCCGAGTAGCTGGGGAGATAATCACCCGCGCCCTCGACCTCCAGATAGATCGCCGTCTTCAGACCCACGAAATCCTCCTGTCCTGGGATCACTAGCGGCCGGTTCGCGCCGTACCGTTCGAACTGCAATTCCTGTTTGAGCCGGTAGCCGGGGACGTAGCGCTGCACCGCCGAAACCATCGTCGCGACCGAACGGCGCACCGCATCCTCGTTCGCCATGTCCGATAAGGTGAACACTGTGTCGCGCATGATCATAGGTGGCTCCGCGGGGTTCAAAATGATAATCGCCTTCCCGCGCTCGGCCCCGCCGACGACTTCGATGGCGCGTGCGGTTGTGCGCGTGAATTCGTCAATATTGGCGCGCGTTCCCGGCCCCGCCGAGCGAGACGATACGGACGCGACGATTTCGGCGTAGCGAACCCGCGCGACCCGGCTGACCGCGGCGACCATCGGGATTGTCGCCTGACCACCGCAGGTCACCATGTTGACGTTCGGTGCGTCCTGGTGCTCGTCGATGTTGACCGGCGGCACCGTGAACGGACCGATTGCTGCCGGCGTCAGATCGATCACCTGCTTGCCGTCACGGCGCAGAACCGCGTCGTGATGGCGGTGCGCATAGGCGGAGGTCGCATCGAACACGATCCCGATGTCCGGGTAGGCGTCCATCCCTACCAGTCCGTCGATCCCGTCGTGCGTGGTCGCCACGCCTCGTTCCCTTGCCATCGCGAGCCCTTCCGAGCCGGCATCGATGCCCACCATAGCGACCAGTTCCATATTTCCCGGCCGTTTCAGCATCTTGATCATCAGATCGGTGCCGATATTGCCCGAGCCGATGATGGCTGCCTTGATTCTACTCACTCGTTCTCTCCTGGTGGCTGCTGCTCCGCCGCAAGGCCTGCGAGCGTCTTGCGGCAGATCTTGTTCGCAGGAGTCTTGGGGATCGCGTCCATCAGCGTCACCGAACGCGGACGCTTGTACGCGACCAGATGGGCGGCGCAGTAATCCGCGAGGGCGGTGGGGCTGGCCGTTGCCCCGTCGCGCAGCCGCGCGAAGGCCACGGGCACCTCGCCCTTGCGCGCGTCGGGCGTCCCCACCACCGCCGCTTCGGCGACAGCGGGATGGCGCGCCAGCACTTCCTCTATCTCGCGCGGGTAGACGTTGAAGCCACCGACGATCAGCATGTCCTTGGTCCGGTCGACCAGCCGGAGATAGCCGTCGGCGTCGAACACGCCGACATCTCCGGTGTACAGCCAGCCATCCGCCCGCCCCGCGCCCTGCCCGCGATAGGCGTGGACGACGCGCGATCCACGGATGCGGATCTCGCCCAGTTGGCCCGTCGGCACCGCGCGCTCCGGATCGTCGAGCGCCGCGATCGAAACCTCGAGCCCTGGCAGCGGGCGCCCGACGGTGCCGAACCTGTGGGTGCCGTCGGTCGGGTTGGCGCAGATTGGCCCGCCTTCGGTCATGCCGAAGGCTTCGAGGATCGGAACCCCAGTTCGCGCATACCAGGCGGTCAGCGTCTCCATCAGGAACGGCGATCCGCCGCCGGGACAGATGCGCAGCGACGACAGGTCGGTGCGATCGATTCCCGCTGCGGCAAGGAGGCCGACATAGATCGCGGCAGGCCCGCCGCTGAACACCGTCACCCGGTGCCGTTCCAGCGCGGCAAGGACCAGATCGGGCTGGTAGCGGGATATGATCACCACGGGGCTGCGGCAATAGACGGGATTGAGACACCCCATCAGCGAACCCCAGACGTGGAACACCGGCGCGACATTCAGCCACACCTCTTGGTCGATGCGGGTCGGCCACGCCTGATGCATCCCGTGGACTATCTCGACCAGGGTGCCGTGGGGGCGATCGACGCCCTTCGGCACGCCAGTGGTGCCGCCGGTGAAAAGCAAGGTGGCCAGATCGCCGCGGTCGATCCTCACCGCCGGCCGCGTGGCGGCCTGCGCCACCAGTGCCGGTGTTGACAGGTCGCCTTCGCCGACCACCAGCAGGTGGTCAATGCTGTGCGCAGCGGCGATCCCGCGCGCCGCCCGCGCGCCGTCGACCCCGGCAATGATGACCTTGGGCCGGGCGATGTCGAAGAGCGGCGCCAGTTCATCCGCGCCATAGCCCGGATTGAGCAGCGCGACCTGCGCGCCGGCGGCCAGCGCCGCGTAGATCGCGACGTTCGCCTCGATCGAATTCGGCACCTGGATCGCGACCCGCTCCCCCCCCACGCCGATCGCCACCAGCCGCGCCGCCAGGGCCGCGACCGCGGCGCCATAGTCGCGGTAGCTCAGCGTCCGCTCGCCATCGATCAGGGCGATGCGGTCGCCCGCCGCGTCGACCGCCTCCCAGAACATGTCGACGACCGTCGCGAAGTCGGCGCGGTCGAACGCCGCGTCGTCATCCGCCGGCGACGGCCCGCCACCCGCCTGCGTCACGCCGTTCATAAGAACGTATTGATGTTCTTTGCCTGCAACACCGTCTGTTGCAGGCGGATGAGCCGACGCGCGAGTTTCAACGCTCCGGTCCCGTCACGGCGGACGAGGTCCTGGCGGCGGGCTGTCAGCGTCTGCTCTTCTGTCTCGTTGCGGTGCCGTAGATTGTGGACGAGCGAGTGGACCACCCATTCGTTCGGCAGCGCCGTCGCCTCCACCTCGACGTTGCCGACCATGTGGAAGTGCCGGGTGGGCGGGTCCTCCGCCCAGGCGGTGGTCTGCTTGGCGCGATCGACGCGCTTGGTCAGATAATCCAGGTCGTCGTCGAAAAACGCCATCCGCGTCCGGCTGAGCACGTCCGCCCTGTCTGCGCGGTAGCGGGCCTGGATCCCGGGCATCCAGTAATGGATGTCGGGCGCCATCATCGCCAGCCACTCGTCATAGCGCTCCGCGTCGAGAAGCCGCGCCTCGCGATAGAGGAACTGCTCGATCTCGAACGCCAGGTCGCGGTCGACGCGGGCGGCCCCCGCATTGCCTTCGATGCCGCTCATCGTGCCGGCACGTCCGACCAGCGGGGTGCGGTCATAAGGTCACTCCAGCGCTGATAGAAAGCGCGGTGATTGGCCTCGTTCACCTGATTGCGGTGCACATGCCCCTTCAGTTCGGGGTGGTCGACCTCCGATCCGAGGCCAAGGCCGGTATGCAGCTTGCGACGGCGCGTGACCACGCCCGCGTTCGACGCGGTGCAATGCTCGAAATTCTCCCCGTCATCCATCTCGAAGATCCCCGCCGGCGAGAACGTTAGCATGACGCCACGCCGGTATTTTTCCCTCAGGCTGTCCGGCGCGTTGCGATTGAGGAACACCCAGGTGTGAAGCTCGGTCTCGCTCGGGCCTTTCGGATTCCAGGTGCGGAAGGTGTTGTGCCCGGCAAGGAAGGACAGGTTGGGGAATACCGTTGCGGAGCTCAGCGAGGCAACCATTCGGCTCCGCATCTTGCCGAGGCGTTCGGCGAACTTTGCTTCGTTCTCGCGCAGATAGTCTACGATCTCCGGCTCGCACAGAGTCGCGGCGTTGCCGATGAAGTCGAGTCCGAACTCCCAGCCATGCCCATTGGCGTTGACCTGGAACGATCGATCCGCCTTCATTGTCGGCGCGCCGCCGAACAGCGCCTGCAATGCGGAGCTGTGCGTCCAGGTCGCATGGTACGCGTCGCCGACGAAGTTTTCGGCCGGGAACTTCCAGTTACATTTGAGCCGCGACTTGATGTTGCCGTCGATGAACTCGATCCCGCCCTCATCGTTGTCGAGCAGCACGTCGAGATACCAGCGGAAGTCGCCAAGATAATCCGCGAGCGAAGGCGCCTCCGGATCGAAACAGGCAAAGTGCATGCCCCCATAGCTCTCGACCCGCGCATTATGCAGCCCGAGCTTGCTGCGGTCGAAGCTGGGGTTGTCCTTGTAAAGTTCCTCGGCCGTCACCCCGGACAGCGACCCGTCCAGCGCATAGGACCAGCCATGGAAGTTGCAGGTGAACCGTCGCGCGCTGCCTGCCTCGGCGAAGCACACGCGGTTGCCGCGGTGGCTGCACGAATTGATGAAGGCATGCACCCGGCGGTCGCGGGCCCGCGCGACGATGACCGCGTCCTCACCCACATAGGTCGTAACGAAATCGCCGACCTCCGGGATCTGGCTGTCATGCGCCACGAAGATCCAGCAGCGCGCGAAGATACGTTCCATCTCCAGCGCATAGACCTGGGGATCCCAGAAGATCCGCCGATCGATCCAGCCCTGTTCGCCGTCGACCATCGCCCGTATCGTCGCGGCATCGAGCGGTGCGGAATCCGGGGCCGGCGCCCGGTCGCGCGGCAGCTCCGCCGGCGTAATGCCCTGCCCTAGCGGCGTGGTCATGCCGCCGGTCTCATCTGAGCGAAACCCAGGCCGGTCACTGCACCCTCCCACGCGTCATAGGCGATCACCTCGCCCGAGCCGCCGGGCATCGCGCCCATCACGGCCAGGAAATGCCGTATCTCCATCGCGCCATTGCCTCCTTCGCGCAGGATTTCCTCGTCGGTCAGAGCGAGCAGCGAGTCCGCGTCGCCCGCGACTATGGCATCGAGCACCATTCGATCGAACGCCGGGTTGGTACGTCCCATCTCGCCCGTGCCGACCCAGTGGCTGATGCCGCCGCTACCCAGCACCACGACGCGCTCTTCGTCGTTCGCGGCCTCGACAGCAGCCTTCACCATCGCGCCGAATGCGTGCGCGCGGCGCAGCCGCAGGTAAGGCGCGACGCCGCTTGCCATATAAACCGCCACCGTCTTCACCGAGCCGTCCTCCGGCAGGCAGAGGTGGGCCGGCGCCCCGATGGCGTGATCCACGCCGAGCGACCGCGCGACCGCCAGATCGAACCCGACATCCTGGGCATGATCGAAGATATACCCGGCAAGCGCGGCATTGTGCGGGATCGGACGGCCGGGCAGTCCCGGCAGCTGGTCCACAGGCCCATTGAGCTCACCCAGGCAGATCAGGATCTGCGGCAGGCATTTCGGGGTGAATAGGATGTAATGATCGGCGCCGACGATCACTGCGGAGGTCGCCCCGAGCGCAACGATACGGCGCCGGATTTCGGCATACGCGTCCATCAGGTGGCTGTTGTCCAGCTTTTTGGGATTAATGAAGACCGTTGGATCGTGCGGCATCATGAAGCCGCCCACTATCTTGCCCATCATTACTCTCCCGTGCCGAGCGTCGATGCAAGGGTCGGCATCTTGCTCAGATAGTCAACCATCGACGCGGGCCCATGAAAACCCATATAGAATCCCATCAGCAACATCGGGTTCAAGCCGCGCCGGAAGAGTTCAGCGACGTCCATCTCACGAATAAGGGCCTTCTCCTCGTCGCTCAGCGCGTAGCGCGCCAGGAAGGCCTCAGGCTCGGCGGAATAACCCTTGCGCACCCGCCCCGAATTACCGAGGTCGAAGATACATTGCTCGACAGCGTTGATGCTCATTGCGGCGACTCCGTCATGGCAAGGAACATGGCGACTTGAGCCAGGAATTCCTCCTCGCGCTCGACCTGCACCCAGTGGCCGCACTGACCGAAGACATGCAACTGCGACTTTGCAATGTGGCGATGCGCCCGAATGGCGACGTCAAGCGGGATCATGCGATCCTCCCGACCGTGCAGGATCAGCGTCGGTACGTCGATTGCCTCCAGTTGCTCAAGCGGGACACCGCGTACCGTCGCACGCCTCCCGTCCGTCGGACGGGGCTGAAGCTCGCGTATCGTCTCAAGCCCGGCGTTGTGCTGAGCCACTGCGAAACGCGCAGCGATCATTTCGTCGCTCACGATCGCGGGATCGAAGGGAAAGCGGCGCATCATTGCGCCCATATTCTCTAAGCTGGGTTCGAAAGCGTAACTGTCCGCCAGGCCCCCGGTTTGCTCGAACTCGCCTGCGGGCGTCCCCATGAGCACCAAAGCGCGGACACGATCCGCATGGCGCGCCATCATGGCCAGCGACAGGGCGCCGCCGAAGCTGTTGCCAACCAGCGTCGCCTCCTCGATCTCGAGCGCATCAAGGATGCCAACGAGGTGCGCCAGCCATAGCTTGATGCCAGGCTTCTCACCCTCGGGCTTGGGGCTGAAGCCGAAACCTACAATGTCGGGAGCTATGACACGATAGCGCTCCGCCAGTCGGGGGATGATTCGCTGCCAGTTCTGCCAGGCCGTCACACCCGGCCCGGAGCCGTGCAGCAACACGACCGCGCGGCCGGCGCCTGCTTCGTGATAGTTGGTGGTCACGCCACCAATTGTAATGGTGCGGCCAATGTCGGGAAGTACCATGGCAACGCCTCTCCATACTTTATGGTATTGTGCCTAGCATCGCCAAATTTCCAAGTCAATCTGACTGACAGGGTTTCATTCGCAGTGCCGGACATTGCCACAGACAATACCAATGCGTATGTTGATCGGCAGGAGGATGCGCATGGGGTGGCTTGAAGGACAGGTGGCGATCGTCACCGGTGCCGCGTCTGGCATCGGTCGAGCGGTCGCTGTGCGATTTGTGGCCGAGGGAGCGCGCGTAGTCGCTGTTGACCGCGCCGAGAGAGGGCTCGCGACGCTGCGGGCAGAGCTCGGTTCGGCCTGCACGTCGGTGGCGGGCGACGCCTCGCTCCCGGACGCCAACGCTCGCGCCGTAGCCGCCGCAATCACCAGCTTCGGGCGCCTCGACACCGTCATCTCGAACGTCGGAGTATTCGATTGGCACAAGCGGCTCGACCGTCTTTCGCCCGAGGACTGCATCGCCGCGCACGACGAAATGTTCGCAATTAACGTGCGGTCGCACGCGTTGATGGCTCGCGAAGCCTACCCGCATTTGAAGGAGGTCCGAGGCAGCCTCGTGATGACCTGCTCCACGGCCAGTTTCCGCGGAGGTGGTGGCGGCGCGCTGTATACCGCAAGCAAGTTCGCGGTGCGCGGCCTCGTCTATCAGCTTGCCCATGAATGGGCACCCGACGTACGGGTCAACGCCGTCGCACCGGGCGGCACCGTGACCGGCCTGTCAGGGATCGATTCGTTGGGCAGCGCCGGACGCCGGCTGGAAGATGACGATCGCATCGTCGCGGCAGTTGGAGCGGCCACCCCACTGGGATTCGCGGCCGCCCCGGAGGACCATGCCGGCGCCTACGTGCTGCTCGCATCGGCGGATAACTCGCGCGGCATGACCGGCACCGTCATCGTCAGCGATGGCGGGTTGCTGGCGAGGATCTGACAGGAGGAAGAATGACCGAGGATGCTGTCCACCGTGCCGCGCTGGAGCTGCGCGAGGCCTATCACACAGGTGCAATCGACCCAGTCGTCGACCGGCTGGTGCCCAACGACCCCCTGATTGCCTATCGAATCCAGGAGATCAACACAGCCCACTGGATCGCCGAGGGCCGGCAACTGGTCGGCCGCAAGATCGGCCTTACCTCACCCGCGGTCCAGGCCCAGCTCGGGGTTGGCGAGCCCGATTTCGGCATGCTGTTCGCCGACATGGCGGTCGCGCCCGGCGGCGCCTTCGCGGCGGCGAGCGTGTCGCAGCCGCGCGCGGAGGGCGAACTGGCCTTCGGCATCCGCCGCGCGCTGACCGATCCCGCGGTCGACGAAGCCGCGGTGGGCGATGCGGTCGAGTGGATGGCGCCCGCGATCGAGATCGTCGGCAGCCGCGTCCGAGACTGGCAGATCAGGATCGCCGACACCGTCGCCGACAACGCATCCTCCGCGTGCTACGCCATCGGCGACGACCGCCGCCCCTTCGACCGCGCCGTGATCGACGCCCTGACGATGGAACTCTTCGAGGACGCCGTGCGGGTGTCGCATGGTCCGGCAACCGCCTGCCTGGGCAGCCCGGTGACGGCGCTGGCATGGCTGGCGCGCAAGATGGTCGAGGTCGGCCGTCCCCTTGCCGCCGGCGACATCGTGCTGTCGGGCGCGTTCGGACCGCTGGCGCCGATGACGGCCGGCCGCCATTACCGGCTCGCCATGTCCGGTTTCGCCGACCTCGTCGTCGACTGCGCCGATTAATCGCTCCGCCGGCTGCCTCCAAACCGCGCAATATCAGAACCCTCGCACATCGCTCCATATTCCTGGAATGCCGCTCATCTGAATCCTCGTTATGCCTGTTCGGGGCTGGACGCGGGCGAGACGGTCCTTGCGGAGAATATCGCCATGCCTGCGACCCAACCCTGGATGGCCTCATAGAAATGCAGCCGGGATTCGGTCGGTCCCGCGGTGGCCAAGGCTGCCATCGCGGCCATCCAGCACAGCACTCCAGGGCCGCCCCGACCGGCGGCCGCGATCATATCCTCGGGGTGTAGATCGTCGAACTCGCCGGTCAGTCCCGCGCTGAGGCGATCGAGAAAGCCCCGATCCCATTTGCCGGAGACGGGCAGGATTGCGCCTCCGCCGGCATGGGCCTCACGCCCTGCCACCTTGGTGCGCTCCTCGCGCGCTGCCCGCTCCCCGGCAGTGGGGTTTTGGGGATCGAGCAATCGCGAGGCGACCTCTGGCGGCGATTTCCAGAAGCTGGGGATGGGCGGATCATGGCTGAGCCCGCCCGAGGTGGCGAGGAGCACTCGCTTTCCGCTCTGCAGGGCGAACCGGCCCACCGCTTCGCCCAACTGCCTAGCCCGACGGAAGGACGGAAGCGGCGGCGCGGCGCAATTGATGAAGATCGGGATGATCGGCAGGCCCGTGGCGGTGCCGAACAGACTCTCCCAGATCTGGACGAAACCATGATCGAGCCGCATGTGATGACTCTGCGCCACGTCAAAGTCGGCGCGCAGCAGGTGCCTGGAGAGCGCGACCGCCTCGTCATGCGGGACGTCGAGTGGTCCGGCCGTCGTATCCCAGTCGCCGATCGCGTCCGCCTTCGTGCCGACACAGAATGCGGGCATCAGCTCGTAGAAGAAGCCGCTGAAGTGATCCGGCGAGAACTGGATCACATAATGGGGATCGAAGTCGCGGATCGTGGCGGCGAGCGCGGCGAATCCTCGAGACACGCCGCTGCGGACTTCGTCGGAACAAGGCCCATCCCGCATCAGCGGCGAATGGGAGGCGCAGGCGAGCTTGAGCGGCATTGGCGTTTCCTTGTCCCGAGGCGTGGCTTGAAGGGCGTGGCGAGGCGGCTCGCGCGACGGGTCACGATCCGTTCGCGAACGATAGGCGGGCGCGGTGGGGCCACAATCGCGTTGCGCGATCGGTGCATCTGGTGCACACCGCAGGCCGATGGGGACCGCCTACAAGCCGGTGCGGGCGCTTGACCGCCTCGGCCGCGCGGGCGCCGCCGCACTGGCCCGTGTACCGGCATCGACCGCACGACCGTGCACCGGCTGCTGCACACGCTCGCCGCGCGCGATCTGGTCGTCCAGGCGACCGGTGACGGCAGCTGGCTGTTGCGGCCCGATGTTCGGCGGCTGTCGGACGGCTACCTGCCCACCGACCGGCTGGTTCATATCGCGGCGGTCGAATTGGGCAGGATGCTACCCCAGCGTCCAGTGGCCCAGCGACTTCGCGACCTTCGATCGCGGCACGATGACGATCCAGGAGAGTACGCACCGGTTCAGCCGCCTGTCGATTCACCGCGCCATGGTCGGGCGACGGCGGACGATGCTGGAAGCGCGCTTGGGCGGGCCACGCTGGCCGGGGCCGATCCAGGCACGCGCGCGATGATGTTGCAGCTCGTCGATGCCCTGCCGGGGGCAGAGCCGCACCGGCCTGAAGCGGTCGCGGCGCTGGTCGAGGATTTCCGCCGCCGGGGCTATGCATGAGCGGTCGGGCAGGCCGATTCCGACGTCGGCGCGATCGCGGTTCCGATCCGCAGCGACGGGCGGGTCCTGGGCGCCATCAATATCATCTTCTTTCGGCGCGTAGTGGTGCCCGGAGAAATCGCCGAGCGGCATTTGGCGGATATCCTGTCCTGCGCCGCCGCGATCGAAGCGCGCTTCGTCTCCGATGCACCGGACGACGAGTGCGGGCCGCCGGCGCCTCAACTACAGTGGCCCCGACTTTAAGATCGGCGATGTCCGGCGGCCGATCATTCGGCCGCCTGGAGTTCCTCGATCGGTACGAGGAACGCGGCGAGCCGGCTGTCGCGCTCGGCGAGGGCGCCGGGTACCGACCGGTCCTTGATATGGCCATAGCCGCGGATCTTGTCCGGATAACGGGCCAGCGCCACCGCCGCGTCGTACTTCACGGGGTCGAGATGGGTCGCGATGCTGTCGAGCACCGCCTCATAATCGCGAACCAACTGGCGTTCCATCCGCCGTTCGGCGGTACGGCCGAACGGGTCGAACGCGGTTCCACGCAGCCGCTTCGCCCGCGCCAGCAGGCCGAAGGCGGCCAGCATCCACGGCCCGAACTCTCGCTTTCGCGGCAACCCCGTCAACGGATCCTTGCGCGCGAACAATGGCGGCGCGAGATGGACGGACACGCGGTAATCGCCGGTGAACTGCTCGCCCAGCTTCGCGCGGAATTCACCGGACGTATAGAGCCGGGCGACCTCATATTCGTCCTTGTATGCCATCAGCTTGAACAGGTTTCGCGCCACCGCGTCGCTGAGCTCGGTGCGGCCTGGCGCCACCCTGGCCTCTGCCGCGGCGATCGCCGCGATCTTCCGACCAAAACGCGCGGCATAGGCCGCATTCTGATAGTCGGCGAGAAGCGCAGCTCGCCGCTCGATCGCGTCGCCGGTATCCGTCGACAGCCGGAGCGATCCTTCTGCAACCGCGGCAACTTGGTCGCCGAGCTGCGCCTCGATGGCGCCGGGCTCGACCACGGCCAGCCGGCCCAGCGCGAAGGCGCGCAGGTTGAAGTCGACCGCGACGCCGTTCAGCGTGATCGCGCGTTCCACCGCCGCCAGCGATACCGGCAGCAGGCCACGCTGCAGCGCGACCCCGACGACGAACATGTTCGCGCCGATGGCGTCTCCCATCAGGCGGGCCGCGACCCGCGTGGCGTCGACGAACGCGGAATCCGCGGCCAGCACTTCGCGCAACCGTCGCAGCGTCTGCGCGCCGGCAAAGTCTATGCCGGTGTCGATCGTGAAGGCCGCCGTGGGAGTAAGATTTTCGTTAATGACGCCGCGCGTGTGCCCGGGCTGAACCAGCGCCATCGCCTCGGCCCCGCCCGCGGTGATCATGTCGCAACCGAGCAGCAACTCCGCGCCGGCGATCGGAATGCGCGCCGCCGCGATGGCGTCATCGCTCGGCGCGATCCGCAGATGGCTGAACACCGCCCCGTTCTTCTGCGACAAGCCGGTCACGTCGATGATGCTTGCGGACTTGCCGTCGAGATGCGCCGCCATCCCCAGCACGGCGCCGATGGTGACGACGCCGGTGCCGCCGATCCCCGCGATCAGAATCGCGAGCGCGCCTTCGACGGGCGGCGGCGGGGCGGGTAGCGGCGGAATCGCAGCCGCCGGGGCGGCGGCTGCACGCCCCTTCAGGTTGCCGCCGCTGACCGTCACGAAGGACGGGCAGAACCCGTTGATGCAGCTGAAATCCTTGTTGCAGTTCGACTGGTCGATCTGACGCTTGCGGCCGAATTCGGTTTCGAGGGGCTGTACGCTGACACAGTTCGACTTGACCGAACAGTCGCCGCATCCCTCGCACACTAGGTCGTTGATGAAGATCCGCTTTGCCGGGTCGGGGAAGGTCCCCTTCTTTCTGCGACGGCGCTTCTCCGCCGCGCACACCTGATCATAGATCAGCACGGTCACGCCGTCGATCGTGGCGAGGTCGCGCTGCACGGCGTCCAGCTCCTCGCGCGGGCGGATCGCGACGCCGTCCGGGAAACGCACTGTGGACGGATATTTGTCGGGATCGTCGGCGACGACCACGACCTTGCGCACCCCCTCCTGCAACAGCTCGGACGCGATCTGCCACGGCGTCATTTGCCCCTCGACGGGCTGGCCGCCCGTCATCGCCACCGCATCGTTGAACAACAGCTTGTAGGTGATGCCGATACCCGCCGACACCGCGGCCCGGACAGCCAGCGAACCGGAGTGATGGTAGGTCCCGTCGCCCAGATTCTGGAAAATATGCCTGGTGTCCGTGAACGGGGCGACGCCGATCCAATTGGCCCCCTCGCCCCCCATCTGCACCGGCCAGACGTGCTTGCGATGCGGCATCATCGCCGCCATCACGTGACAGCCGATCCCGGACAGCGCAACCGATCCGTCGGGCACGACGGTCGACGTGTTGTGCGGACACCCAGAACAGAAGAACGGCATGCGGTTGAAAGGGGTCAACGCCGCACTCCCCGCCGCGAGCCTTGCCTCAATCTCCGCGCGGCGCGTGCGCAGTGGCTCGTCGACAAGGCCGAGCGCCTCGAGCTGGCCGAACAGGACCGCGCCGATCTCGGTGGGTCCGAGTTCCCCGTTCTGAGGAAGCAACGGGCGGCCGGTCGCATCGGCCTTTCCGGTCAGCACCGGGCGCTCGCCGGCATCGAGGTGATACAGCAGCGAGGCGACCTGCGGTTCGATGAACGCGCGCTTCTCCTCCACCACCAGCACTTGGCGATGCCCGCGCGCGAAGGCCCTGGTCACGTCCGGCTCGACGGGCCAGGTCATCGCCAGCTTCAGCACGCGGATGCCGAGCGCGCGGCAGCGCGCGTCGTTCAGGCCGAGCTGATTCAGCGCCTCGATCACATCGAGCGCGGCCTTCCCGGCGGTGACAATGCCGAGCGTCCGGCGATCACCGTCGCGCAGCACCCGGTCGAGCCGGTTCGCGCGAATGAACGCCTGTGCCGCCGGCAGTCGGAAATCGGTCGTCCGGCGTTCCATCGACAATTGCGTTTCGCCCTGGAAGATGTTGAGGCCCTCGGGGGGCATCTCCACTTCGGGGCAGAGCCAGCGGCGCAGCGGATCGCCCAGCGACGCGGTCGCGGTCGCGTCGGCGGTGTCGTTGATGCACTTGAAGCCGGCCCACAGCCCCGAAAAGCGCGACAGCGCGATACCGAAAGCCCCAAATTCCAGGAATTCGGCAACCGATGCGGGATAAAGCACCGGGATTAGCGAGGCGACGAGCGCCTGTTCGGACTGGTGCGCGGTCGTCGACGACTTGGCCGAATGGTCGTCCCCGGCCAGGACCAGCACCCCGCCAAGCGCGGCAGTCCCCGCGAGATTGCCGTGCTTGAGCGCATCGCCGGCCCGGTCGACCCCGGGCCCCTTGCCGTACCAGGCGGCGAACACGCCGTCATGGCGCGCGCCGGGAAAGAAGCCGAGTTGCTGGGAACCATAGACGGCGGTCGCGGCCAGTTCCTCGTTCACGCCGGGCTGGAAGACGATCCCCCCGTCCTTCAGCGCGCCCCGCGCCGCCCAGAGGGCAGTGTCGAGCGAGCCCAGCGGCGAGCCGCGATAGCCCGAGACAAAGCCGCCGGTGTTGAGTCCCTGCGCCGCATCCGATCGCCGCTGGGACAGGAGTACGCGGGTCAGCGCCTGCGTGCCGGACAGGAACACGCGCCCCTGATCCAGCATGTATTTGTCGCTCAGCGCCACTTCGTATGACATGCTATCCCTCTCATACCGGATTCTCGCGTACCATGCGGTCAAGTATGGAACAAGGGTTCGCCGGCTGCCGATGCTGCACGGCGGGAATTGTCGCCCTCCCACGAAAACCGAATGCAGACTCAACCGAGCCGCTTGATCAGGACATCGGTGGCGGTGGCCTGCGCCATTCAGCGCGCCCCGTCCGCAGGAGCCAGGGCGGAGCGGCTGCGGGTGGACAGACTGCGGAACGTGGTCGACCTGCGGGGACGATCCATCGGCGATACTGTGTCCTAAGTCCGCCGTCGGTCAAGGCGGAGGGCCAGACGTCGGCCTCCGACCTCAAACGCGCGCCTTGAAAAACGACGGTAACGAATGATTCCCTTCGCAGCTCCAAGGTTATACAGTGAAAATAATCACTTAGAACCTTGGCCGACGAGGCGAGTTGGGATTTGGTAGATTCTCGGGTAACGCTCGGGTAACTCCGAGTGGATCGCTAGAGAGCCAGCGATGAAGGTCGCCCCGATGGTCTGATCGCAATGATCAGTACGGTAATTCGCTTGCGCGGTCCTCACCAGGGCGGACTAGTGGTTCTCGCCTGACGGTTGAGTCCGATTAGGGATTCCCAGTCGGCTGCGGCCGTGCGAGTCAGCGGGCATGCGCAGTGGTATCGTCATCGACCTCACGTCCGCGGACCGCGAACGTCTCGAACGGATCTGCAAGGATCGTAACGCCCCTCAGAAGCACGTCTGGCGTGCCGAGATCGTTCTTCTGAGCGCCGATGGGGTCGGCACCAGCGAGATCATGCGCCGGACGGACACGTCCAAGACGTGCGTGTGGCGCTGGCAGGAGCGGTTCATGCAGGAAGGGGTTGAAGGTCTGTTGCGTGACAAGACCCGCCCTTCGCGCATCCCTCCGCTGACCCCGGAGGTGCTCGTTTGGGTTGCCACCGGGACGCGTGAGGAACCGCCGGGTGAGACGACCCATTGGACGGCCGCGCTGATGGCCCGCGAAGCGGGGATCAGCGCCAGTTCGGTTCACCGGATCTGGCGCGCCCATGGCCTGCAGCCTCACCGCGTTCGGCAGTTCAAGCTTTCCAATGATCCCGAGTTCATCGACAAGCTGCGCGACGTTGTCGGCCTTTATATCGCGCCACCCGCCCACGCGATCGTCCTGTCGTTCGACGAGAAGAGCCAGATCCAGGCCCTCGACCGATCCCAGCCCGGCATGCCGCTCAAGAAGGGGCGAGCCGGCACCATGACCCATGATTACAAGCGCAACGGCACCACCACGCTGTTTGCGGCGCTCAACATACTCGACGGGACCGTGATCGGCCGCAACATGCAGCGGCATCGGCATCGGCACCAGGAATTCATCCGCTTTCTCAATCTGATCGAGGCGCAAGTCCCCGCCGGTAAGGCGATCCACGTGATCCTCGACAACTATGCCGCCCACAAGCACCCCAAGGTCCGCGAGTGGCTCGAGCGGCACCCGCGCTTCACCTTCCACTTTACGCCAACGTCCTGTTCGTGGCTCAACGCCGTCGAGGGCTTCTTCGCCAGGCTCACGACGCCTCAAACGAGGCGTATTCCACTCGCTCGTCGATCTTCAGGCCGCCATCAACCGCTTCCTCGCCGAGCACAACGAGAGCCCAAAACCCTTCGTCTGGACCGCCGATCCTGATAAAATCATCGCCGCCGTCAGGCGCGGGCACCAAGTGTTAGATTCGATCCGCTTGGGTATGAACTATTGATGATATCACATCTTGGAGAAAAGCCTCAATGATACTTCAACAGCGGCGAGGCTTTGTGCACAACCGTATTAAGTTAATTTGGGTAGTCACTAATAATAACCATCTTGGACTAAGCGATTACCATCAGTTTTTCGAAATTATTTCAGAAGTATTCAAGGGAGTAGAACCCAGGCTTGAATCGGTGGGTTCCCCCCACCCAAGCCCTAGCGACTTTTGAATGGCGACATAACTTGCCGTAAGAGCCGCAACAGCACTTTGAAGGTTTGATGCAGCAAGCACTTTCTGACGACCGGACTCAAGTGCGTCACTGCGGGTAATGACCTGTCGCTGGAAGCGTTGTTGTGTCAAAATGTCTGACTCGTCGGCCGATCGCTTGATCTCGGCGAGCGCTGCGACATTGCGACGTTGCTGTGCAAAGCGCGCAAGCGAATTCTCGGCGTCCTGAAGCGCACCTAGAACTAACTGTCGATACTGTGTCTCGGCTTCGTCTCGTCCAGCGCGCGCTTGCGTTATCTGGGCCGAAGTTCGTCCAAAATCGAGCAGCCCCCATTGTAGCTGGGGCACGGCAATGTTGGAGATATTTCCCAGATCGACCAGGTCTCCGACAGACGTTCCGCCGATGCCTAGGATCCCCATAAAGCTGATCTTGGGAAAACGCGCTGCTTCAGCGACGCCAATCCGGGCGGTCGTGGCCGCCAGATTGCGCTCGGCGGCGCGTATGTCGGGTCGACGGCGAAGGAGAGAGGCGGGATCGCCGATGGCGACGACCTGTGGCGGCAAGGGGACGTCACGCGGGACAGCCAGCAAGGAATCGAGCCTCCCTGGCGCCTCCCCTGCAAGCACGGCGAGCGCATTGAGATAAATTCCGATCTCCGCCTCAGCCGTAGCGAGATCGCCGTTGGTAGCCTGAATGGCGCGGTTCGCCTGACCAATGGCAAAGGCCGGCACCGTGCCCTGCTGAAAGCGTTGCCGAGCGAGGCCTAGCTGCTGCTTCTGCAGGTCCAGCCCCCCACGAAGTGCAGCGGCGCGCTGCTGCCGGTCCCGCAGATTCGTATAACTTTGCGCAACGTCGGCTGCGAGTTGAACGTGTGCATCTGCCGCGTTGTAGGAAGCCGCTGCGGCTAGTGCGTTAGCGGATTCTATTTTTCGGATCTGGCCTCCTGCAAGATCGATTTCCCAATTTGCGTTCAGGCCGAGATTGAAAAACTGGAGAGAGGAATCCGCGTCCTGGGAAGGGGGCGTTGCGCCGTTCCCCTGAGCCGACTGCAGATCGATCCCGGGAAGGTCGGCGAAGATTCCGGTCGCTTGTGCCCCAGCTTTCGGAAAGCGGTTAGCGCGCTCCTGGCGCACGGATGCACGCGCCTGACGGAGTCGCGCCTGGGCGACATCGATCGACGGATTCGCTGCAAGTGCGCGTCGCTCAAGCTCGTTCAGGACCGGATCTTGAAGAGCCGTCCACCACTCAGCAACTGCGGGGTCATTGGTGCTCGTACTCGCGGTCTGGCGCACGAACTTGGATTGGGGGGCGGCGCGACCCAATCCCGGCGGTCCGGCGTAGTCCGGGCCAACGACACATCCGCCGAGCAGCAAGGGGGCGAGAACGAGACCTCTGAAGTTTGTCATCGCAGCCTCAATGCATCGCCATGGACTGCCCTTTGGGCAGCGGGCGCAGGAACAAAACGAGTGGAAGCGTGGCCAGTGTCGCAAGCGCCATCGCCAGGAAAATGTCATTGTACGTCATGATGAAGGCCTGCTGCTGAATGGTCCCGGCAAGCGACTGAAGGGCGGCGTCCATCTGGCCGAACGTCCTGGCCATGCCGGCGAGATAATCCTGCAACCTTGGGTCGTTTGCCCAAAGGGTCTCTTCCATCCGCCGGCTATGGAGCGACATTCGCTGGTCCTGAAAGGAGGCCAGGGCGGCCAAAGCGAACGACCCGCCGAGATTTCGTGCGGCATTGAAGATGCCTGATGCATCACCGGCATCCTCCTTGCTGACCGAAGCGATGGTGGCCTGGTTCAGGAACAGCATGGTGAGGATCATGCCGACACCACGCAGTAACTGTCCGGCGGTAAAGGCTTCTCCGGCAGATTCCGCGGTGAGGCTGGTGTTGACGAGGCAGCTGGCGGCCATGAGCGCAAGGCCTGTGCCGACGGCGAGCCTGATATCGACGACGCGGATAAGCAGCGGGATGACGGGCATCAGCAAGAAGGCAGGCACACCCATGAGGAAAATCACCTGACCCGTCTCAAGGGCGTTATAGTCAGCGATCAGCGCGAGGAATTGCGGGATGACGAAGGTCGAGCCGTACATCACCATGCCCAGCGCCAGCGCCATGACGACGACGCTGCCGAATTGTCGATTCATCACGATCCGCAGCTTAAGCACAGGCTTGGCGGCCCTGAATTGTCCGATACCCAACATGACAAAACCAATCAGGGTCATGATCGTCAGCCGGACGATGTACGTCGATTCAAACCATTCTTCACGGTGCCCTTCCTCAAGCACGACCGTCAGTCCTCCCAGGCCGAGGATCATGCCGACGATCCCGAACCAGTCCGCCTCGCGGAAATAGACCCAGTTCGTTTTCTCGTGCGGCAGGCCGAGAAGCAGCAGCAGCAAGAGCAGACCGCAGACCGGCACGTTGACGAAGAAGGCATAATGCCAGCTCAGATTTTCCGTGAGCCAGCCTCCGAGCAGGGGGCCAAGAACCGGACCCAGGATGACGGTCATTCCAAAAAGGGCCATGCCGATCGGCTGTTGCGATGGCGGGAGGCGCTTTGCGACGATCGTCATCGCTGTCGGGATGAGCACGCCGCCCGTGAACCCCTGACCCGCCCTTCCGACGATCATTGTCATCAGATCCGTAGCGGTGCCGCACAGGACCGAGAATCCTGTAAAAGAGGTCACCGAGATGAGGAGAAGTGTCCTCAACCCCAAAAGCCGTTCCAGCCACGCGCTCAGCGGTATGATGATGATCTCGGCAACGAGAAAAGCCGTGGCGATCCACGTTCCTTCCGTGCCGGTCGCTCCGATCTCCCCTTGGATAGTCGGCAGCGCCGAGTTGACGATCGAGATGTCGAGCGTCGCGAGCAGCGCGCCCAGCGCGCCGGCCGCGACCGCGATCCAGGCCGTCGAGTCGGCTCGCTCGGCGCGTAACGTCCCCGGAGATGCAGCAACCGTCGCCACGCTCAGCGCTTCCGACTTACGGCCTGCCGGATTCTCTCCAGGTCGCCTTTGGCCGAACGGGTATCGACAGTAATGCCGACCGACATTCCGGGAACCAGAAGGGGCCTGACTTCGGGCGGCGCATCGATCGCGATACGGACGGGCACGCGCTGAACGATCTTCGTGAAGTTGCCGGTCGCGTTCTGCGGCGGGAGCACGGAGAACTGGGCACCTGTGCCCGGTGCGAAGCTGGCAACCCGCCCTTTCAGCTCGACCCCGGGGAGCGCGTCGACGTCGATACTGACGGGCTGGCCGACTCGCATGAGACCTAGCTGCGTCTCTTTAAAATTGGCCTCGATGAAGAGGCGCTCCACCGGCACCAGCGTCATCAGGCGCGTTCCGGGCTGTACGAACTGCCCTACCCGGACAGCGAGATCGCCGACGCGACCATCGATCGCTGCCTTGAGCAACGTCGCTTCGGTGTTCACACGCGCGGCTGAGAGCTGAGCACGAGCAGCTTCGGCCTGCGATTGCGCCTGTCGTACCTGGGCACCAAGCGTGCCAACGCGCCTTTCTGCTGCGGTAAGGCCGGCCTGAGCAGCATTGGCGCGCTCATCTGCCTGTCGTGCCTGCGTCTGAAGCTGGGCAAATCGCTCGCCTGGCTCTGCGCCAGACGCCGCCAGCGGCTGATAGCGCGCAACCTGCTGCCGCGCGAAGGCGGCCTCGGCGCGCGCCGAGGCCGCCTGAGCACGCGCCTGGACGATTGTCGCCTGCTGTTCAGCGATCTGCGAACGGCTCGTCTCGACCGCAGCTTTCGCTGTGTCGATCTGGCTGGTGATCTGCTCGCTTTGGGCTCGATATTCGCGAGGGTCTAGTTCTGCCAACTGCTGCCCTTTGCGGACCGCTTGGTTCGCGCTGACAAACACGCGCTCGACATATCCGGCAACTTTCGGGGCCACCACGACAGAGTCCGCCGCCACATAAGCGTTGTCGGTTTTCTGCATGAACTTGCCGCGGTTCTGATGGTCAAAATACCATACCAACCCCGCTCCCACGATCGCGACCGCGACAACCAACAGCGCCAGCCGAACCCGTACCGACTTGAGCGGACCAGCGGGCCGCTCGCCGACATCGTCATGGTCGCCTGAACCGACTGTGGGATCTTCCACCATTCTATTCCCGATCAACTATCGATTCAAAGAGCCGGGGGACTTGCCACGGCGGCCAAGCTTCGGCAATACCACATTATATGGAACCTCACCAATCGGGTATACGTGGGATCGCAACCACCTTCGGCTGGACCTGGTACAGGATGCGGCGGCTGATCGACGCCTATCTTGCCTGTCAGGGTGCATCGATGGCCCAACTAAAACTGCTCGCGTATCTCGCGGAACAACCGCGCCGCTCCACCGACATTGCGAGCTTTTTCGATCAGGCGCCCCGCACTGTTACTCAGGCGATCGACGCGCTCGAGCAAAATGGTCTCGTGTTCCGATCGCCTGCTCCGGACGATCGCCGGTCCAAACTGGTGCAGATAACAGACGCCGGCCGGGCCACGTTGGGACTGGCCATGCCGCTCTACGACGACATCGTAGGGCAGACCTTCGGAAGCCTGACAGCGGATGAACTCGAGGGTCTCGACGCAGCGATCAAACATTTGAACCGGCTCGTCGACCATCTGGAGACGAAGGCCAGCGTTCCCGAGACCCAAGTTCCCGCCCCGAAAAGCCGGGCGCATGATTGATCTAGCTCCTACCGATGAAGCCGATACGACTGCTCTAAAAGAAAGGGAGCGGTTCGCGCAGATTCTCGTCCTGTTCGGCCGGCACGGTCTCAAGGGGCTGGCCGCTCGGTTGGGTCTGGGGGCGGGGGGGGGGCGAGCCGATTGAAGATACCCGGCCGGAAGCGATCGTCGCGCTTTTGCGGGATATCGGCCCTGTCGCGGTCAAATTCGGACAGATCCTCGCGATGCGAAGCGACCTTCTGGAGCCGGCATGGGTCGATGCACTTTCAAAACTGCAGGACCGCGTTCCTCCGCTTCCATTCGCGGCCGTGCAGCCGCTGATCGAGGAGGCGATCGGCGGCCCAATCGAAACGAGTTTTAGTCACTTCGACACCGAAGCGCTTGCGGCGGGTTCGATCGCTCAGGCGCATGCGGCGACGCTGCTCGACGGGCGTGACGTTATCGTCAAGATTCGCCGCCCAGGCATCGAGCGGATCGTCGATGCCGATCTTCGGCTCTTGCGAAGACTGGCCCGGGTTGCGGAGCGCCGTATCCCCGAGATCGCAAGACTGAAGCCGGACGAGTTGCTGCGCCATTTCGCCGAGAGCCTCGCCCGGGAGATGGACCTCAGCGCAGAAGCGCGCGCCAGCGACGCGATCGGTGAATATCTTAAAAACTACGGGGTTCGAACCGCACGCTTCGATTGGGAGCTTTCGGGAAGGCGAGTGAACATCCAGGAGCGGCTCCGCGGATTTCCCGCAAGCGATCTGGACGCGGCACGCCGAAGCGATCTCGATCTGGCTGCGCTTGCCCGCACCTATGCGCAGGCGATCCTGCGCATGATCATCATAAACGGTCACTTCCACGCCGATCCGCATCCCGGCAACGTCTTCTTCCTTGAAGACGGGACGCTTGGCCTGATCGATTTCGGCGCTGTGGGCACCCTCCTGCCGAGACGCCGGGAGGAACTCGTTCGGCTTGGCCTCGCGATCGCTTCGGAGGACACCGGCGGTATCGTCGATATTCTCATGCTCTGGGCCGGTGATCCGGACGTGGACCGGGTCCGGCTCGAAGAGGCAATGGCCGAACTGATCGACCGCTTCAGCAACGTCCTGCTCGATCAGATTGACCTCGCCGACATTTTTCAGATGGTATTCGCGATTCTGCGCGACTTTCATCTCGCGCTTCCACCGGACCTTGCCCTGGTGCTCCGGACCTTGCTGACCGCCGAGGGGTTCGTCCGGCGCATCGATCCGGCATTCGACATTGCTCGAGAGCTTGCTCCGATAGCAAAGGAAATGATGCGGGAGCGGGCTAGCCCTGCCCGGCTGCGCGGCGAGGCAGGCAAGCTGCTCGCAGCGCTCGGACGAGTGGTTCTGTCAACGCCGAACCTCGTCGGACAGATCGAGAAGATTGCGCGAACCGGCTCGATCACCGTCAGTATCGCGCCCAAGGACCTTGAGCGTTTACGCGGAAGAGAGCGTGCCGGCAGGGTTACTCCGCAGCTCTATCCTGCCACCCTCGCGATCTGCGCGGCGATAGTGTTTTCCTCGCCGCCGCGCACCTGGCGGGACTGTTGGCTCTCGGTGCTGTTGCACTGGCCGTTTTAGAAGGTGTGAGGCGGCGATGAGCGCGGCGCACGCAGAGCCGACCGCGAAGCATCGCTCCTGGCGCGACGGGCCTCGGGATTCCTAGCTCCCGATGGAAACGCATTCAAACTGGTTGAAGGTAAGCCTGATCGTGGGCATGCTCATGATCACTGCGATCGGATTCGCTTTATGGCTTCTCCAGGAGAGCGATGCCAAGGGGCCGACGTACGAGATTCGATTTGAACAATCTGTCGATGGCCTGCAACCAGGGTCAGCCGTGAACCTTCTCGGTGTTTCCATCGGCCGCGTAACTGAGATCCAGGTTCAGCCCAGGAATCAAGATTTCATCACCGTCCGGTTCGCGCTGACCAGTGACACGATTCTTCATCGCGGTGTGACAGCGTCGATCGAACGATCGTTATTTGATGGATCGGCAAAACTGAGCCTGAGCGGCGACAACAATCGCGACCCAGTGCTCGCGGCGCGAGAGGGGCAGCCGTTCCCGATCGTACCGGCAAAAGGCGGCGGACTCTCCCCGCGCCCGCGGGCGAAGCTTCTGAAACAAGCGATGCGAACGTATACCGAAACTGGAAAAGATCTGGTTCGAGAATAATCGGATGAATACGTCGCAGCCTGGACACTTCGGTCCCAATCGCGTCACGCCGGACCAAGGCCACATAATTGATCCAGTCTGAGAAGGGCACCGAGCACCATGCGTGAAATCCCGTCCGATATCGTACAGACGTGGGCGCCAGATCCTGCATGCCTGCCCGATTGGTTTGTCGGCGCGCTATCCGTGCCGCGGGAGGAGGGCTTCGTCGAGGTTTCTGGTGTGAGAATGCATTACTTCCGCTGGGGAGATCGTTCCGCGCCTCCTTTATTGATGACCCATGGCTTTCTCTCTCATGCACGGTGCCTGGCGTTCGTCGCGCCTTACCTCGCTGAAAATTACCATGTGATCGCCTACGACCATTCAGGAATGGGGGACAGCGACGTTCGCGAGAATTGTGACATGGTCGCGCGAGGACGGGAGATGATCGGGGTCGCGGAGGCCCTTGGACTTTTTCGCCATGAGCACAAGCCGATCATCGTCGCACACAGCTTTGGCGCGGCAGTCGCGCTCAAGGCGATCACCCTGGCGCCGGATGCCTTTGCCGGCACGGTGATCTGCGATCTGATGGTGCTGCGTCCGTCCAGCTTTGACGCCGTTTGGGGGGGCGGCCGCACCGGCCCGGGATCGGGCGACCCCGATCGCCCGCATAAGCGTTACCCCGATTACGCAAGTGCCCGCGAGCGGTATGTTCTATCTCCGCCACAGCCCGTTGGTCAGGCGTTCCTGATGGATTACATGGCCTACCACTCACTTCGACGCGAAGGCGAAGCGTGGACCTGGAAGTTTTCGCCGTCGGTGTTCAAGCGAGATAATGTGCCGAGCGAATGGCTTGAAATGGGCCAAACGCTGGTCGAGGCGCCAGGCCGCAAGGCAATAGTACACGGCGAGCAAAGCCTGCTTTTTACTAGTGATTCCAGTGATTACGTCCGCGAACTCGGCGGCATCAACATTCCGATTATCGCTGTACCCGAAGCACGGCATCATCTGATGCTCGATCAGCCGCTGGCGTTCGTCGCCGCCTTGCGCGCGCTGCTTGCCGGTTGGAGCATCGAGCAAGATTAGCCCGTCTTATTCATGGGGGGCCATCTGATCGGTTGGCGGGAATGGCATAAAGCACTGACTTGCTGTAGGGAATTGGGTGTCTAGACCAACCTGCAACGAGGCATAAAATGCCACAGGCCACACCCGCCAAGATCGGTGATAGCGCCGCTCCGATTTCGTTTCCAGCGGTCGGACGCAAGAAAGTCACAGCCGCGTTTGACGGTGGTCGGCTGACCTCTGATGGTGGTGTATTGCTGCTGGCGCGGGCTGAACGTGCGATGGGGATCTGTGCGCAACTGGCTGCCTGCATTGCCGACCGGCGAGATCCCGCCCGGGTCACCCACAAGCTGGACGACATCCTGCGGGCACGCATTCTGGCGATCTGCTGTGGCTATGAAGACGCGGACGACCTCGACACGCTGCGTGACGATCCGGGCTTTCGCCTGGCGCTCGGCAAACTGCCCGGATCGGGCGCAGGACTTGCCAGCCAACCGACCATGAGCAGGTGGGAGAATGCGCCGACCACGCGCGAACTGGCGCGCATGATGGGGGAGATGGTCGGCATATATTGCGCCAGCCATCCGACCCCGCCTGCGGCGGTGACGTTGGATATCGATGATACCTGTGATGTCGTCCACGGATACCAGCAATTGTCGTTCTGGAATGGCCATCATGGTGAGCGCTGTTTCATGCCGATCCATGTCTACGATACCGCGACCGGACGACCAGTCGCCATGCTGTTGCGTACAGGCAAGACGCCATCGGGTGCTGAGGCGGCTGGGCACATTCGACGGCTGTTTCGCCATATCCGCCGTCACTTGCCCAGCACCCACATCACGATCCGGGGTGACGGGCACTACGGCAGGTAACCGGGGCATATTTCCGGGCGGGGGTCTTTTCAAACGGACGGCGGTGTGATTCACTGTCGATGACTCGTGGACGTTCTGGCCCTTTCGATGATGTCACGTTGTCGGATGTTCGGCGGGTCATTTCGGCTATGTCGGATCAACTTGGGGCTCTTCAGGAAGCGGTCGCGACGCTGACGGCGGAGAATGCGGCGCTGAAGGCCGAGAACGAGGCGTTGAAGGACGAGATAGCGCGGCTGAAGGGGTTGCCGCCGCGGCCGAAGTTCAAGCTCAGGCCATCGGGGATGCCCACAAACGCGGTGCTGCGTGCCGATCCCATAATCGTGACAGTGGCCGATGCCTGCGCAACCCAGCGCGCCGAAGAAGATCGCCCGGTCCTGCGCCTCTCTGCCGAGACCCGCTACGCCGCGAAAAGCTGGAAGCACGAGCGCCGCGTTGTCGCCCGGATCGAAGCCCGCACCATGGGCATGGACATCCGCACCGTCGTCACCTCGTTGACCGCGCCCGGCCCGGAGAACCTGTACGAGGTCTATTACTGCGCACGTGGCAATGCAGAAAACCTGATCAAGCTGCACAAGAGCCAGCTTTCCAGCGACCGGACCTCGTGCCGGTCGGCCAACGCCAACCAGATGCGCCTAATCCTGCACACCGCTGCCTACTGGCTGATGTGGCGCGTACAGCAAGCCATCCGCAAAAAAGCCGCGCTCGCCACGGCCGAGTTCGCCACAATGCGCGTGCGTCTCCTCAAAATCGCCGCCCGCGTCATCGAAACATCCACCCGCATCCGAGTCGCGTTCGCTTCCGCCTGCCCAGATGCCGACTTGTTCCGCACCATCGCCAACGCGCTTAAACCTGCGCCACATAGTCGACGCGGCGGTGCCGCCGAACACTCGAACCCTGTCCGTAAAACCTGCAAACCTGTCGATCCGCCGCGATGAAATAGACGCAACGACGGAGTACAGCCTGCTTGGGCCTATGTCCCTGCCGAAAGCCAGACCGAACCAGTCAGCGCACCCTCACGAATAAGAGAGGTTAGTCCGGTTAGCAGGGGAATCGGGTGAAGGCATCAAGCGGCGATGAGACCTGCGAGGAAGTCATCGTCCCATGCGGCGATTTTGCGTCGCGATCGAAGCGAATCGCTGGTGTTGGGCAGTCGCAGGAGATTGGTCGCGATGTGCTTGATGG
>CAISGR010000025.1 GCA_903884945.1 uncultured bacterium | reverse complement strand
GCCTTGGGTTTGCGGATTTCCTTGTTCGATTTCTTCTGGGCCTTGGCCATAGCGGCGGTTCCTTGCTTGGGCGAGGGGTCGCCCGGGCGGAACGCTACACGCTTCGCGCCCGCCGCGCCCGCATAATCGCTGCGGGCGGCGGGGCGGGGTTTCAGCCGATGGCGCCGACGGCGGCGTATTGGCCGAGCAGGAGGAGGGCGGTCGTCGCGAAGGACGCGAAACCGATCGCGAAAGTGCGGGTCATTGGATATGCCTTCAGCTTGTGGTCGTCCCGGTTACGCAACCGGGACGACGGGGACTGCTGCGCTGACCATCACTGCGGTGAACAGCAGCGCACCGAAGAAGGAAAGCGCGAGGCGCTGGGCATTTTCGAAACGGATCGACATGATCTTATTCCCTGACATGTGGCGTTCCGGACCATCCGGCCGCCGATGCCCAGGTGATTGCAGAGAGTGTGCCAAGTTCATTAGCTATTGAGATCACGCGATTTTCGGAAAGAGGGGGTTCGTGGATCGGTGCGCTGACAGGAAGAATTTGGGAATTTTCGCTAATATCTGGCGTCAGGGCCTGCCCATTTTCAACTGGTTCCGCCCGGCATCCTTCGCTGCGTAGAGCAGCCGGTCGGCGCGTGCGAAGGCGGTCCCCAGGGCTTCATTGCACGAGGCTTCGGTCAGCCCGGCCGAGAAAGTCACCGCGCCCAGCGGCTCGTCCGATTCGCGCAGTCGATAGCGTTTGGCGGCGACGGTGCTGCGCGCCTCCTCCAGGGTCGCCAGCGCGATCTGCGGTTCGACGCCGGCGAACAACACGGCGAATTCCTCGCCGCCATAGCGCGCGACGAGATGGCCGGCGCACGCCTTGAGCAGCGCTTCGCCGATCGCCTTCAGCACGCGGTCGCCGACCGCATGGCCGAAGCGGTCGTTGACCAGCTTGAAATGGTCGACGTCGCACACGGCGATGCACAAGGGGGCGCCGCTCGCCGCCTGTGCGGCATAGGCTTCCTCGAACGCACGGCGGTTCGGCAGGTCGGTCAGCGGATCGCGCCGCGCATTGTCGCGTGCTTCCTCGAGCTTGGCGCGCAACTCGCTTGCCTCGTGCGTGGCCTCTTCGAGCCTGGTCTCGGCGCTGCGGACACGATCGAGCATCACGCCGGTCAGCCGCACGACTTCCTCCACGCCGACGGCGTCGCGGGACCGCTTGATCGCATCGGCGCTCGCGGCGAGATCGCGGCCGAAGCCCCGGGTCTCTGCGCGCATCGCCTGCATCATGTCGGTGAAGCCATCGACCTGCATCTGGGTCTGGGCGACGAGTCCGTCGGCGGCCTTGCGCGCCGTATCGGGCGCGTCCGGCGTCGCGAGCGCGCCGATCTCGCCGCCCAGTGCCTCGATGTCGCGCGCCGAAAGGCGGAAGCCGCCATCGGTCAGCGAGGCGACGGCCTTGGCGAGGGGGCCGTCCGGATCGGACAGGACGCGATATGCAAAGGCATAATGCCGCGGATCCGGGCTGAGGCGATGCTCGGCGAGGAAACGGCCGATGCTGTCGAACAGGCGCGTGCCGCCATTCTCCACCACCGCCAGTCGCGCCGCGCCCGCTCTCCCCCTCACGGTTCACTAACCTCCCGCCGCCGATACACTCGCGTATCGAGAATCACTACGTTCCGGGGATGGCATAGTGGTGAACTGCTAATATACCGTGACCGCTGCTGTCGAACGGTATGCATTACTATGGCTGTTCTCTAGCGGGTGAAAGCTATTCCCAGCCGGGCCCGGCTGGTCTGCCGGTTATAGTCGGTCAGCGCTTCGCCATAACCGGTAAAAGCCTGTCCGAAGAGGTAGATATGGGGCAGTCCGTTCCAGACGGCGGCCAGCGGATAGGACAGGAATGCCTCGGCGGCCCCTTTGCCCGTACCCGGATTACCACGGCCCATCACCTGCAGCTTGAGGCCGTCCTGCTGCCCGATCGCAGCCGTAAGGGAGGTAAAGCCGCGATATCTATCCATATCGGACGCGATTCCGTGCTCGCCGAAGTAGAACCATGCCTGGGGCGTCAGGTCGAGTCGCCAGCCATCGCCCATGTCGAAACGCCGCGACAGCCGCGCGAAGATGCGGTTCATGTCCACCGATCCGGCCGTGCCAAGTCCATTCGAATCGTGGCGATACCCAAGGCCGAGCGTAGTCGCCTGATCGAGGGGCATGTCGGCGTACAGTTCCGGGCTGTAGTTGGTCGCCCGGAATGGACCGGACGGCTTGTCGACCGCCCAGAACATCGTCTGCGTATAGGCGAAGACAAGGTTCGGCCCGTCGGCGCGGCCAAGCCCGCGAAAAGCGAAGCTAACCTGCAGCTTGCCGCCGGCGTCGCCAGCGCCGAACGCGCCATAGATCGGCTCGTGCGGCCGAAGGCGATCGAGAAAGCCGCCCGATCCGCCCGACGAATCGGCGAGGACGGTCTCGCCGGCGCTTGCCTTGGCCGCGGGGGCTGGCTGGATTTTCGGCGCGACGGCGACGTCACTGCTCAGCCGGTAACGAACCTTGGCGAATGCGCCCGGGCGCACCGTCACCTGTTCAGCTGAAGCGGGGCTCAGGCTTAGCCTTGTGCCGTCCGCCGCCCGCGTCTCGATCGTCGCCGGCCCCTCGGCTGACACGGTTGCGCCGCCATCATTGACCAGGAACACGTCCACCCCGTCCCGCGCTGCATCGACCGAGGCAGGCGGCTCGACCAGCGGTCGGAGCTGCGCGGCTGCCGGGCTGGCGGCGAGGATCGCCGCACCGGCGGCAAGGAAAGCGAAATGCATGCACGAACTGATGCCAGCGGCTTGTTACGGTTGCGAGTCGGAAAATTGCGCGTGCCCGGCTGGCCGTCGCGACGCGCTCCCGCTAGGCAGGCGCCATGCGTGTCACCGATGCCGAAATCACCTTCGCCGAAACCCTTGCCGAGCTCGCCGGTGCGGCGATCCGGCCCTATTTCCGCCGAAGCCATGGGCTCGAGGCGAAGGAAGACGCATCACCGGTCACGCTCGCCGATCGCGCCGCCGAGCAGGCGATGCGCGCGGCTATCGAGGCGCGGTTCCCGGACGATGCGATCATCGGCGAGGAATATGGCGTGCGCGAGGGCCGCAGCGGGCGTGCCTGGGTCCTTGATCCGATCGACGGCACTCGCGCCTTCATCTCGGGCCGGCCGATCTTCGGCACCTTGATTGCGCTGGTCGCCGAAGGCTGGCCGGTCCTCGGCGTGATCGACCAGCCGATCCTGCGCGAACGCTGGACGGGCGTGATCGGCAGGCCGACCCTGTTCAACGGCACGCCAGCCAGCACGCGGCGCTGCCCCGAACTGTCCAGGGCGCTGCTTGCGACGACCTCGCCCGCACTGTTCGGCGACAACCAACTCCATGCCTTCGAGCACCTCGACGCGGCGGTGATGAGCACGGTGCTTGGCGGTGATTGCTATAATTATGCCTGCGTCGCCTCGGGCTGGCTCGATATCGTCGTCGAGGACGGGCTCAAGCTCCACGACTTTGCCGCGCTGGTGCCAGTCGTCGAAGGCGCCGGCGGCCGGATGTGCGACTGGGCGGGGGACCCGCTTACTGCCGACAGCATCGGCGAGGTCGTCGCGGCCGGCGATCCGGCACGGATCGAGGATATCCTGGAAGCGCTTGCCTGCCGGGGGCACTGACGCCCAGCAATTAGAAGACGCCGAGGAACTTCTTGCGCTGATCCTTGCGTTCTCCTGCCGTCTTCCTGCCGCTTTCGGCCTTTGCGGTGGTGCCATGGCCGATATCGTCGCGCGGCTTGCCGCCGGTCGTGCGCTGTGCCCTAGCAGTGGCGCCCGCCAGGACCGGGCCGCATTGCGCCGCCTTGGCATCGCCGACATCGACAAAGGCGAGGATGCCGGCGAGCGGGGTCGCGACCAGGCTGAGGCCAAGCCCGGCGCCTGCACGCTCCAGCAGATCAGGGCTGACCACATCGATGCGGGGCTTCGCGAAATAGCCGTTCACGCCGACCGGCGATTGTGCCGAGAACAGGCTGAACTTCTTGGCATCGGCGCGAACCGCGAAATCGAGCGATTCGTTCCGGAAGCTGAACCCCCCGCGCCCGACGATCACATTCTTCTGCGTGTCGATCAGGATCGGATCGGCCGCCGCGACCCCGTTGCGGACGGTGAAGGCGATCAGGCCGCAATTGATCTGCACCGGCTCCTTCAGCTTATGCTCGAGCAGCTTCTGGACGAAGGTGCCGATATCGAGCTCGGACAGCTGGACGTTGCGCGTCCAGAAGCTGCCCGCGGGGATGACGATCGCGATTCGGCCCGTCGCCGTCGATAGCGAATCATGAACGGTATTGCCGTCGCCGGCCATCCTGATGCGCGCCTTCACCGTCCCGCTGGTGCCCGATTCGTCAACGCCATATCCGGCGAGCAACACCCCCATTGGGGTCGGCGACAGGCGGATATCATAGTCGGTATGGACCAGCGGCTGGCGCGCATTGATCCCGATATCCGACGTCACGTGGCCGCGCGCCATGTCGAAGGTCAGCGGCGACAAGCTAAGCAGGCTGTTGTCGAGCCCCAGGGTCAGATCGATATTCGAGACGGGCAGATTACGCGCGCGGACCGTCCGCACGGTATAATGAAGTCTGGCATCGAAATTCCGGAGCGCCTCCACGCGTAACGGGGCGTCAGGCAGCAGGCGCGGCGTACCATTGACCTGCTTGACCAGCGCGCCCTTGCCCTCGGCTGCGACAGCATCCGGGTTGTAACCGATGAACGGTGCGATATCGATGATATCGAGCGTGCGCGTCGCAAGCGCGGCGTCGATCTTCAGGCGTGGTTCCATGATCCGAACGGTCAGCTTGCCCGCGATGTCGCTGTCGCCGAACCGTCCGTGCAGGCCAGTGAAGCGATATTCGTCACCGGTCTTGGTCAGACCCGAGACGAGTCGATAGGAGCGGGTCTCCGGTACCGCGACGCCGATAACGCTGAACAGGTCGGCGATATCGCGGCCGCGCGCGGTTACCTTCAGGTCGGCCCCGTCGATTCGCGTCGGGGCGTCGAGCGTGCCCGCGACGTCGATGGCCGTGCGCGCCGCCTTGATGTGCAGGTCGAGCTGGTTCTTCCCGCCGACCACCGTCGCGTTCGGGGTGAGCATTGCGCCGTACAGGGTGAAAGGCGTGCTTCGCTCCATGCCGGTGCCGGTAAACTGGATGGAGCTGGCGAAGCGGGTATCGGAGGCCTGGATCGTCTTGAAGGCGATGTCGGCCGATAATTGCAGCCTGGGATCGATATACCGCAGGGTCGTGCCCGCCACGGTCGCCTGCCGGATCAGCGGCATCTCGAACGGCTTTCCCTGTCTCTCGCTGAAGGTCCAGGTATTGGTCTTGCCGTCCTTGCTCCATTCGAGATCGAGCGCTCCATCCAGCATGTCGAGCCATTTGACGCGGCGGTCACCCATGATCAGGGGAAAGGTCGAGATGCGGGTGTCGATCCGTTTCGCCTCGAACAGGTTCGGCTTCGATGCCCATGCGGGGTTCGAGATCGTCATGCCCTCGGCGACGAAGTGGATGTTGATGACGTCGAAATAAAGCTGGAAGTCGCCGGGCACCTTTACCTGCCGGTGCGTCATCGCCGCGACGGTCCGCTCGAACGGATGCTTCAGGAAGCGACCCTTGGTGACGTAGAGAATCAGCCAGGCCAGGAAGATCGCGCCGAGGATGCCGAGCACGATATTGCGGGCGATTCGCCACGGACGTGATAAGCCGCCAGTCGACTGCTGTTCCGCAACGGCCGATGCGTTCGCGAGCGACGTCTCTTCGGGAGAGCCGTCGACTGTTTCGCGGGTCGGGACGGGCGTGCGCGGTGAATCCATCGCCTTCCAACCCTTCGCGCAACGCGCAAGTTCCGAAACCTTGCATTTGGGTCCGGGGCCCGCTATGCGCCCGCCTTTCCGCGAGTAAGAGGAACTGCCCGGCCGGTATGGGCTGCCGTGGCCGTTCATAGATCGTCGCGAATATGAGGAGACGAAAATGCCCAAACTCAAGACGAAGAGCGGCGTGAAGAAGCGCTTCAAGCTCACTGCTACCGGTAAGCTGAAGCACGGCGTCGCCGGCAAGCGCCATCGGCTGATCAGCCATAATGGCAAGTACATCCGCCAGAACCGCGGTACCTCGGTCCTGTCCAAGGCAGACACCGCAACCGTCAAGGCCTGGGCGCCTTACGGCCTCAGCTGAGCGGAAGGAATTAGAGAATGGCACGCGTCAAACGGGGTGTAACCACCCGCGCAAAGCATAATCGGATCCTCGATCAGGCGAAGGGCTATTATGGCCGTCGCAAGAACACGATCCGCATCGCCCGCCAGGCCGTCGAAAAGGCCGGGCAATACGCCTATCGCGACCGCAAGGTTAAGAAGCGCTCCTTCCGGGCGCTCTGGATTCAGCGCATCAACGCGGCCGTTCGCGTCGAGGGCCTGACCTATGGCACCTTCATGCACGGCCTGAAGCTCGCCGGCGTCGAACTGGACCGGAAGGTCCTGGCCGACATCGCGATGCACGAAGGCGCGGCGTTTAGCGCCATCATCGCGCAGGCGAAGGCGGCTCTGCCCCAGGCCGCCTGAGCGACCTGTAGCGACCGAAACATGGGGCGCGGGTGGATTGCCACCCGCGCCCTTTTCGTTGGACTCGACCGCATGATCAGCCTGCACCCCATGACCGATCGCGATTTCGCCTGGCTGCTGGGCACGGAGACCCGCGCCGACGGCCTGGTGCTGTGCGACGGCGGGATCGGCTCCGTGGCAGTGACCACGATGTTGCGGGATGTGGCAGCAGGAATCTCCGCGACCACCGACAAGCCGGTCGCCTGGCTGATCGCCGATGGCGAGGAGGTGGTGGGCATGACCAGCCTCACCATGTGCGGCGCCGATGGCCGGTACGAGGTCGGCTACGGCGTCGCGCCCGCCCATGAAGGGCGCGGCGTGATGACGCAGGCGATGGCGTTGCTGCTGCCCGTCCTGCGGGCCGACGGACATGCCGGCTTGACCGCCGGGACCAGCGTGGACAATCCGGGCTCGCAGCGCGTGCTCGAAAAAAACGGCTTTGCCCGGACGGGGACGCGCGACGATCCGGAGGACGGCGCGCTCATCATCTGGGCGATCGACCTTACCGAAAACAAGAGGGCCGCATGAACGATCTCGACCAGATGCGTGAACATTTGCTCGCCGCCATAGCGGCCTCGGGCGGGCTCGACGCGCTCGATACGGTGCGCGTCGGCGCTTTGGGCAAGCAGGGGAGCGTTACCGGCCTGCTCAAGATGCTGGGCGGCATGTCGGCCGAGGAGCGTCAGGTGCAGGGCCCGCGCATCCACGCGCTGCGCGAGTCGGTGACCTCGGCAATCGCCGCACGGAAGGCCGCACTCGACCGCGCCGAGCTCGATGCGCGCCTCGCACGCGAGACGCTCGACATGACGCTCCCGGCCGATGGTGTCGGCTTGGCCGGAACCGGGGGTAGCGTGCACCCGGTCAGCCAGGTGATGGACGAGCTGGCGGAGATATTCGCCGATCTCGGCTTCGCGGTGGCGACAGGCCCCGAGATCGAGGACGACTGGCATAATTTCACCGCGCTCAACATTCCGGAGAGCCATCCGGCGCGGGCGATGCACGATACCTTTTATTTCCCGGAAGGTACCGAGGGCGAGCGCAAGATGCTGCTCCGGACCCACACCTCGCCCGTTCAGATCCGCACGATGCTCCATCAGAAGCCGCCGATCCGCATTATCGCGCCGGGCCGCACCTATCGCTCGGACAGCGACGCGACCCACACCCCGATGTTCCATCAGGTCGAGGGGCTGGTGATCGACAAGGGCATCACGCTCGGCCATCTCAAATGGACGCTCGAGACCTTCCTCAAGGCGTTTTTCGAGCGCGACGACCTCGTGATGCGGCTGCGCCCGAGCTATTTTCCCTTCACCGAGCCCTCGGCGGAGGTGGATGTCGGCTACACCCTGGTCAACGGCAAGCGCGTGATCGGCGGCAGTGACGGCTGGATGGAAGTGCTGGGCTCCGGCATGGTCCATCCGAAGGTGATCGCCGCCTGCGGCCTCGATCCCGACGAGTGGCAGGGCTTTGCCTTTGGCTGCGGCATCGATCGGCTGGCCATGCTCAAATATGGCATGGACGATCTGCGTGCGTTCTTCGACGGCGATATCCGCTGGCTGAAGCATTATGGATTCGCGGCACTCGACGTGCCCACTTTGTCCGGGGGAGTCGGGGCATGAAGTTCACCCTGAGCTGGCTCAAGGAGCATCTGGAAACCGCAGCCGATCTCGACGCGATCGTCGAGGCGCTGACCCGCGTCGGGCTCGAGGTCGAGGGCGTGGAGAATCCGGGCGAGAAGCTCGCTGCCTTCCGGGTGGCGAAGGTGCTGACGGCTGCTCCGCATCCCCAGGCGGACAAGCTGCAGGTGCTGACGGTCGATGCCGGGGACGGGCCCCTGCAGGTCGTGTGCGGTGCGCCCAATGCGCGCGCCGGGCTGGTCGGCGTGTTCGGCCTGCCAGGCGCCGTCGTGCCGTCCAACGGCATGGTGCTGAAGGTTGCCGCGATCCGCGGCGTCGAATCGAATGGCATGATGTGCTCCACCCGCGAGCTTGAGCTGGGCGAGGACCATGACGGCATCATCGAGCTTCCCACGGATGCGCCGATCGGGGCTGCCTATCCCGACTATGCCGGGTTGAACGATCCGGTGATCGACGTGGCGATCACGCCCAACCGCCAGGATTGCATGGGCGTGCGGGGTATTGCGCGCGATCTCGCTGCGGCGGGGCTGGGAACACTCAAGCCGCTGTCGGTCGATCCAATAGCGGGGGCGGGAGCCGGGCCGGATGTCCGCATCGAGGATCCCGCGGGCTGCCCCGCCTTTTTCGGCCAGTCGGTTTCGGGCGTCGCCAATGGCGAAGGTCCTGAATGGATGCGCCGCCGGCTCACCGCGATCGGTCAGAAGCCGATTTCCGCGCTGGTCGACATCACCAATTATGTGATGATCGATCTCGGTCGTCCGCTGCATGTCTATGATCGCGCCAAGCTCTCGGGCGGCCTGGTCGCGCGCCGGGCGAAGGCGGGCGAGGCAGTGCTCGCGCTCAACGGCAAGACCTATGCGCTAGACGAATCGATGACGGTCATCGCCGACGATGCCCATGTCCATGACATTGGGGGCATCATGGGCGGCGAGGATTCGGGTGTGTCCGCCGGCACGACCGATGTGCTGATCGAATGCGCCTATTTCGATCCCGACCATATCGCCCGCACCGGCCAGAGGCTGGGGCTGACCAGCGACGCGCGCGCCCGGTTCGAGCGCGGGGTCGATCCGGGCTTTCTCGAGGAAGGCCTCGCCATCGCGACGCGGCTGGTGATCGACATTTGCGGCGGCGTGGCGACCGGCATCACCCGCGCCGGCAACCCGCCGGCCGCGCCTCGTACCATAGCCTATGATCCGGCCCGTGCGGAACGGCTCGGCGGCCTCGTCGTCGCGCCGGACCGGCAGAAGGCGATTCTCGAAAGCCTCGGCTTCGCGATCGACGCCGGCTGGAATGTGACGGTGCCGAGCTGGCGGCGCGACGTGGATGGATCGGCCGACCTGGTCGAGGAAGTCATCCGCATCGAAGGCATCGACAAGGTGCCGACCGTCCCGCTCGATCGGCTGCCCGGCGTCGCCAGACCAACCGCGACGACCGAGCAGAAGCTCGAACGTCGCGTGCGTCGTGGCGCCGCCGCGCGCGGCCTCAACGAGGCGGTGACGTGGAGTTTCCTCTCCGAGGCTGAAGCCGCGCCCTTTGGCGGTGGCGTGTGGAGCC
Organism: uncultured bacterium; assembly: GCA_903884945.1. Classification (GTDB taxonomy): domain Bacteria; phylum Pseudomonadota; class Alphaproteobacteria; order Sphingomonadales; family Sphingomonadaceae; genus Sphingomonas. The sequence goes on along the minus strand of CAISGR010000025.1, from coordinate 52,532 downwards.
TGGCGAACCCGATCAGCGAGGAGTTGAAGGTCATGCGTCCCGCGCTGCTGCTCGGCCTGCTCGCCGCCGCCGCGCGCAACCTCAAGCGCGGTGCGCAGAGCGTGCGGCTGTTCGAGATCGGCCGCCGCTATCTGGCCGATGCCGAGCGGCCGACGCTCGGCGTGGTTCTCGCCGGGGAAGGCCGGCCGCGCGGCTGGCGGCAGGGCAAGGCAGCGCCGTTCGATGCGTTCGACGCCAAGGCGGAGGCGCTCGCCTTGCTCGCCGCGGCCGGCGCCCCGGTCGAAAACCTCCAGGTGATGGGGGAGGCCGGCGACGCCTGGCATCCCGGCCAATCCGGCACGCTTCGCCTTGGCCCGAAGACGGTGCTCGCTGCGTTCGGCATGGTCCACCCGTTGACCACGCGGGCCTATGATCTCGATGGCCCGGTCGCGGCGGTCGAGCTCTATCTCGATGCGGTGCCGGGCAAGCGCTCGACTGGCTTCATGCGCCCGGCCTATGCGCCGCCCGCGCTCCAGGCGGTCCGTCGCGACTTCGCTTTCCTCGTCCCCGCCGAACTTGGCGCGGATGCTCTGCTCCGCGCGGTGAAGGGTGCGGACAAGGCGGCGATCGCCAGCGTGCGGCTGTTCGACGTCTTCACGGGCGGCGGCGTCGAGGAAGGCAAGAAGAGTCTGGCCCTCGAAGTCACGCTCCAGCCCGGCGAGAAGAGCTTCACCGACGAGGAACTGAAGGCGGTGGCGGACAGGATCGTGGCGGCGGCGAGCAAGCTTGGCGCGAGCCTGCGCGGCTAGCCAGCCCGTCATCGTCACTCCGGGATCGGTCCGGGATGACGATCGGGGCGGATCGCAAACGCTGCAAACGAATCGAGAAGTGCACATGCCCGATCTGATCGAAATCTCGTCGACCGGACTGTCGGCCGCGATCAACCCGTTCGGTGCTGAACTCACGCATCTCCGCGATGCCGGGGGCCGCGAGTTGATGACCGACGCGGACCCCGCTTATTGGACAGGGCATGCCCCGATCCTGTTCCCGATCGTCGGCCGCCTGAACGGCGACGTCCTCCGCATCGGCGGAACCGACCATCCGATGAAGCAGCACGGCTTCGCCCGGCGCATGCCGTTCGAGGTGATCGCCCGCGACCCGAACCGCGCCGTCTTCCGCCTGACCGACGACGCGGAAACGCGCGCTGTCTACCCCTTCGCCTTCGCGCTCGACCTTGCCTTCCGGATCCGGGGTGCGACGCTCGAAATCGAGGCGCGGATAGAGAATCGCGGCGAGGTTGCGATGCCCGCCAGCTTTGGCTGGCACCCGGCCTTCGCCTGGCCGCTGCCGTACGGAAAAGCGCGCGAAGACCATCGCATCCTGTTCGCAGCCGACGAGCCGGAGTCGCTGCGCGCGATCGTGCCGGGCGGGCTGATCGGCGCGGCGCCGCGCCCGTCTCCACTTGATGGCCGCACGCTGCATCTCCGCGACGACCTCTTCCTCAACGACGCGCTGATCTGGGATCAGGTCCGCTCCGGCCGTGTCACCTATGGCGCGCCGACCGGTCCACAGCTGGACATTGCCTTTCCCGGCACCTCGAAGCTCGGCATCTGGACCAAGCCCGGCGCGCATTATGTCTGCATCGAGCCATGGCACGGCATCGCCGACCCGCAAGGTTTCGCCGGCGCGTTCAGCGACAAGCCGGGGGTGTTCGAGATCGCGCCGTATGGCGACTGGACCTGCTCGCTGGACGTGACGTTGCGCCCCTGAACCGCTAGGGCGCCCCGATGACTGGAATTTCCGACCGCCGCACCTTCGCGATCATCTCGCATCCCGACGCCGGCAAGACGACGTTGACCGAGAAGCTGCTCTATTTCGGCGGCGCGATCCATCTCGCCGGCGAGGTCAAGGCGCGTGGCCAGAACCGGCGTGCCCGTTCCGACTGGATGAAGATCGAGCAGCAGCGCGGCATCTCGGTCACTTCCTCGGTGATGACCTTCGAGAAGGACGGGTTGACCTTCAACCTGCTCGACACGCCGGGCCATGAGGATTTCTCCGAAGACACCTATCGCACGCTCACCGCAGTCGATTCCGCCGTGATGGTGATCGACGCGGCGCGCGGCATCGAGGCGCAGACGCGTAAATTGTTCGAGGTCTGCCGGCTGCGCTCGGTGCCGATCATCACCTTCGTCAACAAGGTCGATCGCGAGGGTCGCGATCCCTTCGAACTGCTCGACGAGGTCGCTGACATCCTCCAGCTCGACGTCTGCCCGATGAGCTGGCCGGTCGGCATGGGCAGCGATTTCGAGGGCGTCTACGATCTCTATGCCAACACGCTCAGCCAGCCTGAGGGGCCGTCGCGCGAGTTCATGGGCAAGGCGCTGAGCTTCTCCGGCCTGGAGGATCCCGCGCTGGCCAAGGTGCTGTCCGAGGACGGCCTGGCGAAGCTGCGCGACGAGGCCGAGCTGGCGCAGGGCGGCTATTCGAGTTTCGATCCCGCCGCTTACCGACACGGCGATCTCACGCCGGTCTATTTCGGCTCAGCGCTGAAGGATTTCGGCGTGGCGGAGCTGATCGCAGCGCTCGGCCAGCACGCTCCCGGCCCGCGCCCGCAGCCCGCCGAACCTGCCCCGATCGCGCCGGACAATGCGGAGGTTACCGGTTTCGTGTTCAAGGTGCAGGCGAACATGGATCCGCAGCACCGCGATCGCATTGCCTTCATGCGGCTCTGCTCGGGCACCTTCAAGCGCGGCATGAAGCTGACCCCGACGGGGCATGGCAAGCCGATCGCAATTCATTCGCCGATCCTGTTCTTCGCGCAGAATCGCGAACTCGCGGACGAGGCCTTTCCGGGGGACATCATCGGCATCCCCAATCACGGAACGCTGCGCGTCGGCGATACGCTGAGCGAAAAGGCGGTGATTCGCTTTACCGGCCTGCCGAACTTCGCCCCGGAAATCCTGCGCCGCGTGGCCCTCAAGGATCCGACCAAGACAAAGCAGCTGCGCAAGGCGCTGGACGACATGGCCGAGGAAGGCGTGACCCAGGTCTTCTATCCGGAGATCGGCTCGAACTGGATCATCGGCGTCGTCGGCCAGCTTCAGCTCGAAGTGCTGCTGTCGCGGCTCGATGCCGAGTATAAGGTCGATGCCGGGCTGGAGATGGCGCCGTTCGACACGGCACGCTGGGTATCCGCGGAGAATCCGGCCGATCTCAAGGCCTTCATGGACCTCAACCGTTCGTCCATGGCGAAGGATCGCGATGGCAATCCCGTCTATATGGCGAAGACGACCTGGGACGTCGGCTATGTCGCCGATCGCTATCCCAAGGTGAAGTTCGCGGCGACGCGCGAACGGTGATCCAAAGGCCCTTGCCCGGAGGGGAAGGGGCGTAGCCTATTCCACCCAATCCTTGCGCAGCGGCTTCGCCGCCAGCCACATCAGCAGCGCGGCGAGCAGATACAAGACCAGCCCGGTCAGCATCGAATAGCGCAGCGCTTCTTCGCCCAGGCGCCTGGTCAGCCCGTCCGACAATGCTCCAAGGAGGAAACTCCCTGCACCGAGCCCGATCAGGTTGTTGATGAACAGGAAGCTCGCCGACGCGGTCGCGCGCATGTGGGGCGGCACGAGATGCTGGACTGCGGTGATCACCGGCGCAAGCCATACATAAGCGAGCGCCTGCGGCACCAGGAAGAACAGGAACGCTGCAGTCGCCGAGGAGGACAGGATGCCCGCCGCGAACAGCGGCACCGCGATCACGAAGGCGATCGCCGGCGCGCGCGCATAGGCAGCGCGATCCCTTGTCCCGAAGCGGTCGCCGATCGCCCCGCCGAGCAGCACGCCGGGCACTCCGCCGAGCAGCAGGATCGCGCCGTAGAAATAGGAGATGTCCTGCAGCTCGAGATGGAAGCTGCGCTTCAGGAGCGAGGGCAGCCAGAAGGCGAGGCCATAGCCGAGCATCGAGCTTGCCGAGGCCCCGAAGGCGAGCAGCCAGAAGCTCGGCTTGCGGGCGAGGATCGCGAACACACGCCTGACCGGTTCGGTCGTCGCGATGGCGCGGTCGCGCGCCGGCTCGCGCACCAATAGCCGGAACAGTGGCGCAAGGGCGATCCCGGCCAGGCCGACGGCGAGGAAGGCCGCGCGCCAGTTGACGGTTGTCGCGATATAACCGCCGAGCAGCACGCCTGCCGCCGATCCGAGGGGAATACCCAGCGAATAGACGGCCAGCGCCCGCGCCCGGCTCCGCGGCGGGAAGGTGTCGGCGATCACCGCATAGGAGGGCGCGACCCCGCCCGCCTCGCCCACGCCGACCCCGAGCCGTGCGCCGAACAGCTGCGCGAAATTCCCGGCCCAGCCGCACAGCGCGGTGAAGCCGCTCCACACGCCCAGGCTGATCGTGATCACCCAGGTCCGGCTGGTCCGGTCGGCGATCCAGGCCAGCGGAATCGCCAGTGTCGAATAGAGCAGCGCAAAGGCAAGGCCGCCAAGCACGCCGAGCTGGGTATCGGTCAGGCTCAGCTCGGCCTTGATCGCGGGTACCAGGATGCTGAAGATCTGCCGGTCGACGAAGTTGAAGGTGTAGACCAGCAGCAGCATTGCCAGCGCAAGGGCGCGATATCCGCGGGAATCGGTGTTGGTCATCAATTGCCTCTGCACCCGAAATGGCGAAACCGGACGCTCGTTTTCGGAGCGCCCGGTTCCAATGCTCGTCTTGCCGTCGGATCAGAACTTGGCGGTCAGCGTCCCGAACACCTGGCGCGGATTGCCGTAGAAAGCGGTGGCGATGCCCTCTTTGCCGAGGGTCGGTACATAAGGTCCATTAGGAACCGGCAGGTTGGCTGAGTCGATCGGCGAACCCGCCGCGTCAGTGCGGATATATTGATAGCCGGCCGTCTTGTAGTGCTTGTCGGTCAGGTTCTTGCCATGGATCCCGATCGAGTAGCGCCCGTTGCCGAAGCTGTAGGTCAAATGTGCGTCCCACAGGGCATAGCCCGGCTGATCGAGGAACGGGCTTGCCGTCTCGAACTGATGGGTCAGGCTGCGATATGAGACGACCGTCGAGGCATTGAGCGAGCCGCCGCCGATCGGGAGGTTGCCGCCCAGCGTTCCGGACAGCGTCCAGTCCGGGGTGTTCTGGAACACGCGGAATTTGGCGACGTCGGTACCCGTCGGGCCGATGAAGGTCTTGTACTTGGCGCTGATATAGCCAAGCGTTCCGGCGAAGAAGAAGTTCGAGCCCGGCCCGGCAAAGCCGCGCGCCAGCACTGCATTGGTCTCGAGCTCGATTCCCTTGATCTTCGCCTTGGCGGCATTGGTGGTGATGCCGCAGAAGGACTGGACGCCGCCGATAAGGCAACCAACGGAGCCGGGCACCTGCACGTCGCTATAGTCCGAATAGAAGCCGTCGAGCGCCCAGGTCAGCCGGCGATCGAGCGCCGAGCCCTTCCAGCCGATCTCGTAGCTCTTCACCGTCTCCGGCTTGAACAGCAGGTAGTTGTAGATTTCCTGGTATGTCGGCGTCAGCTCAGTGGCGAGCTTCGGCGCCGAGGTGCCAGAGCCGCGCGGATCGAAGCCGCCGCCCTTGAAGCCTTCCGAATAGGACGCATAGAGCATGTGCTCGTCGCTCGGCTTGAAGCTCAGCGATGCCCGCGGGGTGAAGCGCTTGAACTTGGCCGTGCCGCGGAAGTCGGTCGAGGGGGAGCCGAAGGGCGTCGGGTTGCCGCCGAATTCGGACGTCACGCCACCGGTATAGCTTGCCTTGAACACGCGCGACTTGCGTTCGTCCCAGGTGTAGCGGCCACCGAGCGACAGGCTGATCTGGGGCGTGAAATCATAGGTGAAATCGCCGAAGATCGAGCTGGTCTCGGTCCTTACGTCGCCTGCGGTATAGGCATTGAAGGTCGGGAAGGTGGTGGAGAGCAGCACGTCGAAGCCGGTGGCGGCCTTGGCGCCGAGATAATAGAAGCCCACCAGCCCGTTGAGCTTCTCGCTCTTGTAGGCCAGCTGGAATTCCTGGCTGGTCTGCTCGTTGCGATAGACTGCCGGCACGTCGACATCGACGGCGGGCAGCGCGTCGAAATCGATCGGGGTGAACGAGCGGTCCTTGCGCCAGGCGCTGACGCTCTTCAGCGTCAGGTGATCGCTCAGTTCCGCAGTCGCCACCAGCGACAGGCCACCGGCCTGGATGTTCTGCTTGGGATTGTTGAGCCCCGCGCGTGTGTCGAATACGTTCGACTGGATCGGGGTGCCGGACTGGAGGCCCGGGATCAGGCGATAGCCGTTGCGCGGATTTGACTTGTCCTCGGTATAGTCGCCGGTGAGGCGCACGAACAGGCGGCTGTCCGGCGACTGGAACTCGATTGTCCCGCGCCCTGCCCAGACATCCTTGTTATAATTGTCGATACCGAGATTGGTATTCTTGCCGAAGCCGTCACGTGTCAGGCGTGCGCCGGACACGCCGACCTTGAACATGCTGCCGATCGGCGTCGAAACGCTGATGATGCCGTCGGCCTGGTTGTAGGAGCCATAGGTGGCCTTGAGATTCGCCTCGAAATGATCGGGCAGCTTCTTGGTGACGTATTTGATCGCGCCGCCGATGGTGTTGCGGCCGTACAGCGTTCCCTGCGGGCCGCGCAGCACCTCGATCCGCTCGACGTCATAGATGTCGAGCACCGCCGCCTGTGGGCGGTTGAGATAGACATCGTCGAGATAGATGCCGATGCCGGCCTCGAAGCCCGGCACCGGATCCTGCTGGCCGACGCCGCGGATGAAGGCAGCGAGGGTGGAGTTGGTACCGCGCGCATCCTTCAGCGTGGTGTTCGGGGTGACGTTCTGGATGTCGGTCAGGTCGACCGCGCCGGTCTTCTCCAGCTTGTCGGCGCTGAATGCGGTAACCGCGATCGGCACCTTCAGCAGGGTCTCCTCGCGGCGCCGCGCGGTGACGACGACGTCGGCCGTGCCGTCGTCGGCAGGCGCGGCGGCCGGGGTCTGATCGGGGGCTGGTGCTGTCTGCGCGAGCGCCGGGGCGGCCATCAGGGCGGCGAGCGCTGCGCCCGCGTTGAGCAGCGTGCGCATGGAATCAAGGCGTGTCATCGAGATCTCCCCTCCTGCGGCGCCGCTCTAATGCGCCCGGTATGATCCCGGGTTGTGCGCCAGTCGAAGGCGATATACTGAAACCTGAACCAGGTTTCAACTTGGGATTATGAGGGGGCCTAGAATGGCGGGTGAGCGTGTCCTACCGGCAACGCTTTCGAGGGAAGATGCGGCGTCGGCCGCGAGCGAAGGCAAGGCGCCGCGCACCGAGCGCGGTCGCAAGACCCTTCGGTCGATCCTCGATGCGGCGGCGATCGAGTTCGGCGAGAAGGGCTTTCACGAGGCGTCGGTCAGCGGAATCACGCGCCGCGCCGGGGTCGCGCTGGGCAGTTTCTATACCTATTTCGATTCGAAGGATGCGGTGTTCCGCGCGCTGGTGCGCGACATGTCGGATCAGGTCCGCGACCATGTCGCTCCCGCGATTCGGGCTGCGCCGGACCAGATCGCCGCGGAACGCGCCGGTCTGCGCGAGTTCATCGCCTTTGTCCGGGGGCACAAGGAAATCTACCGCATCATCGACGAGGCGGAATTCGTCGATCCCGAGAGTTTCCATCTTCACTATGCGACCACCGCGGAGCGCATCGCTGCCCGGCTCAAGGCCGGTGCTGCCCGTGGTGAGATCCGCCCGGACATTTCGGAAGTCCATGCCTGGGCGATCATGGGCATGAACGTGTTTCTGGGGCTGCGCTACGGCGTCTGGGATGCCGATCTCGGGCCTGACGATGTGGCCGATTCGATCGCCGAGATGCTGGCGCGAGGGATAGGCGCGGCTTGAGGCGCGCCGCCCGGCTGCCGGTCAGGCGCCGCCGGCGTCGTCGGCCAGTGTCTGCGCGAGCGAATCCCGGACGTTGCGAATCGCGCCGAGGTCCACCGCCCCGGATGATTGGCTCGCGGCCGGCCGCTTGCGCTCGTCTGCCAGCAGTTTCTGGACGCCGCGAATCGTATAGCCTTCATGGTTCAGCAGGCTGTTGATGCGCATCACCAGTGCCACGTCCTCGGGCCGGTAATAGCGGCGGTTGCCCGCCCGCTGCAGCGGGCGCAACTGGGGAAAGCGCGTTTCCCAATAGCGCAGGATGTGCTGCTGTAATCCGGTCTCGCGCGAGAGTTCGCCGATCGTCCGGAATGCGCCAGCCGCCTTGTCGGGCACGCCGGCCATGGCGGGATCAGCCCGCGCTGACGATGCGATCGCGCATCATCTGGCTGGCCCGGAAGGTGAGCACCCGGCGTGGCGCGATCGGCACCTCGATCCCGGTCTTGGGGTTGCGCCCGACGCGTTCGCCCTTGTCGCGCAGCACGAAGGTGCCGAAGCCGGAAATCTTGACATTCTCGCCCTTGGCGAGCGCGTCGCACATATGGCCGAGAACCTGCTCGACCAGCTTGGCCGAATCAGCTCGGGAAAGCCCCACCTGATGATGAAGCGCTTCGGCCAGATCGGCTCTTGTTAAAGTCCCCGCGGGCGCCATCGAATACCCTCCCAAAGGTGGCAAGAAGTCTGCCTAACACAATGAGGGAGCGGACTGAAAGGCCTTTGTTACACTATGGTAACAGCGGCCCAACTGTATATTTGGTTATTATAGCCGGACTACGGCGGCGCCCCAGGTAAAGCCGCCGCCCATCGCTTCGAGCACGATCAGCTGGCCGGGCCTGATCCGTCCGTCGCGTACCGCCGTGTCCAGCGCGAGCGGTACCGAGGCAGCGGAGGTGTTGGCATGCTGGTCGACCGTCACGACTACCTGCGCCGGATTGAGGCCGAGCTTGCGCGCGGTGGCATCGAGGATGCGGGCATTGGCCTGGTGCGGCACAACCCAATCCACATCGGACGATTCGAGGCCGGCGGCCGCCAGCGTCTCGGTCATCACGGCGGCAAGATTGACCACGGCGTGGCGGAATACTTCGCGCCCCTTCATCCGCACCTTGCCGACGGTGCCGGTGGTCGATGGGCCGCCATCGACATAGAGCAGTTCGTTGTGGCGCCCATCAGCGTGGAGCCGCGTGGCGAGGATGCCGCGCCCGCTGTCTTCCTCGCCTTCGAGCACGACAGCGCCCGCGCCATCGCCGAACAGCACGCAGGTGGTGCGATCTTCCCAGTCGAGGATCCGGCTGAAGGTCTCGGCGCCGATCACCAGGGCCCGGCGATGCGCGCCGGCGCGAATCATGCTGTCGGCGACCTGGAGCGCGTAGAGGAAACCCGAACAGACCGCGGCGACGTCGAATGCCACGCAATCGTTGATGCCCAGCATCGCCTGCACCTTGGTGGCGCTGGCGGGGAAGGTCTGGTCGGGTGTCGCCGTCGCCAGCACGATCAGGTCGATGTCCCGCGCGGCGCGTCCCGCGGCGGCCAGCGCAGCCTTGCAGGCATCGGCAGCCAGCGTCGCGGTGGTCTCGTCGGGGCCGGCGATATGGCGGAAGCGAATGCCCGTGCGCTCGACGATCCATTCGTCCGAGGTATCGACGGTCTCGGCAAGTTCGGCATTCGATACGCGCCGGGCCGGCAGGGCCGAACCGGTGCCGGTGATAACAGATCGAATCACGCCGCTCTTGCCTCGAAGTTGCCGAGATCTTCGCTGATCCGCCGGGTGAGGTCGTCACGCACCATCTTCGCCGCGGCAGCAATCGCGGTTGCGACGCCAAGCTCGTTGGCGCCGCCATGGCTCTTCACGACCAACCCGTTCAGGCCGAGAAAGACCGCGCCGTTATGGTTGTTGGGATCGAGATGGTGCCGCAGCAATTCAGTCGCGGGCTTCGAGATCAGGAAACCGACCTTGGAGCGGATCGAACTGCGGAATGCCCGCTTGAGCAGGTCGGCGACGAAGCGGGCGGTGCCCTCCGCCGTCTTGAGCGCGATATTGCCGGAGAAACCGTCGCAGACGATCACGTCGACATCGCCGCGCGACAACCGGTCACCCTCGATGAAGCCGGTGAAGGTCATGGGCAGGTGGGTCGCGGCCTTGATGATCTGTGCGGCATCGCGAATCTCGTCGGTACCCTTCTGGTCCTCGCTGCCGATGTTGAGCAGCGCGACTCGCGGGGAGGCGAGTTCAAGCGTGGTGCGCGCATAGGCGGCGCCCATCACCGCGAACTGGACGAGGTTGCGCGCATCGCACTCGGTATTGGCGCCGAGATCGAGCACCACGACGTCATTCTCGCCAAGGGTCGGCAACATTGCCGCGAGCGCAGGGCGATCGATCCCGGGAAGCATGCGCAGCGAGAGCTTGGCCATCGCCATCAGCGCGCCGGTATTGCCCGACGAGACGGCAGCGCCTGCGCGGCCCTGCTTCACCATGTCGATCGCGATGCCCATCGAGGTCGTCTTGGCGCGGCGCAATGCCTGGCTTGGCTTTTCGCTCGAGCCGACGACTTCCGGGGCGTGGACGATCTCGGAATTGGCGGTCAGGTTGGGATGGGCCTTGAGGCCCTCGCGGATCTTCGCCTCGTCCCCGACCAGGATGAAGCGCATTTCCTCGAAGCGCCGACGCGCGCGCGCGACGCCTGCCAGCATCACGGCAAGCCCTTCGTCGCCGCCCATCGCGTCGACGGCGATCCGGGAGCTGTTAGACACGCCGCTGGCCCCCCGTTGTGCCGTGTGGCTCAGCCTTCGACCGAAACGATCTCGCGGCCGTTATAATGGCCGCAGGCGTTGCACAGATTATGCGGCCGCTTGAGCTCGCCGCAGTTCGGGCATTCCTGGAATGCATCGATGCTGAGCGAGTCGTGGCTACGACGCATGCCGCGCTTGGACGGCGAAGTCTTTCTCTTGGGGACGGCCATTTCGGCGAAACCTTGTTCTTGTCTGGGTCAATAGCGCGCTACGCCCGAACGGGCACCAGAGCAACCGACGCTTCCGTCGGCCGCGGATAGGCACCAGCGGCCGGACGCATCGCGAAGCGTGCGCCTATAGCGATTCGAGCGAGCGTTGCAAGCATGGCGAAGGACTGGCACGCTCGGGCGCTAACAAGCGGGGAGAGAAATAATGAATCCGATCATGCTGCCGGTCACGCTCACGACTGCGGGCGGCACCGCCCTGATCGCCTTGTGGCTGGCGATGCGGACCGGCGGAGTGCGACGGGCAGCCAAGATCAGCATCGGGGATGGCGGCGATCCCGCGCTGATCTGCCGGATGCGCGCCCAGGCGAATTTTACCGAATATGCGCCCTTCATCCTGATCCTGATCGCGCTGATCGAATTCTCCAGCGGCACGTCGACCTGGCTGTGGGTTGCGAGCGTCGCGTTCCTCGTGGCGCGAATCGCCCATCCCCTCGGCATGGACGGGATGAAATTCGGACGCTCGATCGGAACGGCGCTCACCTTCCTGCTCCTCCTCGGGCTGGGCCTGTACGCGATCAGCCTGCCGCTCATCGCGAAGCACGACGCCAAGCCGATAGTGATCGAGACGGTCCCGGTCACCGGGTGACCCGATCGGCCTCTCCCCGTCGGGAGAGGCCGAATCGTTACGCCGCCATCGCCCGATCGCCTACGAACATATTGTGCTGGCGCTCGTGCGCGAAGGTGCTGGGCGGGCCGTGGCCGGGGATGAACGCCGTGTCGTCGCCCAGTGGCCAGAGCTTCTCGACGATCGATCGCAGCAGGTCCTGATGGTTGCCCAACGGGAAATCGGTGCGGCCGATCGACCCCTGGAACAGGACGTCGCCGACCAGCGCAAGCTTCGATGGCGCGTGGTGGAAGACGACGTGACCCGGCGTGTGGCCGGGCGTGTGATAGACATCGAGCGTCAGGTCGCCGACGGTGACGGTGTCGCCTTCGACCAGCCAGCGATCGGGCTCGAACGGCACGCCGCGGATACCATAGTTCCGCCCGTCCTCGTCGAGTCGCGCGATCCAGAAGCGATCCGCCTCATGCGGTCCCTCGATCGGCACGGCCAGTTCGTCGGCCAGCGGTTTGGCCTCGCCGCAATGGTCGATATGGCCGTGCGTCAGGATGAGCTTCTCGATCGTCACGCCATGCTGCGCGGCTGCCGCCTTCAGCTTGGGCAGGTCGCCGCCAGGATCGACAAGGGCGCCGCGCATCGTGACGGTGCACCAGATCAGCGAGCAATTCTGCTGGAGCGGGGTGACGGGCACGATCGCCGCGCGCAAGGGTGGGTTCGCCATGATGACGAGGTAAGCACCGTCGCCGCTCCGGGCAAGCGCGGGGTTGCCGATCGCGCGCGGGGGCTGCATTTGGCGGGCAGCCCATGCTCGCCCGCGAAACCGCCCCCTTCGTTCTGCTGGACGATGCCCGCGAGAAGGCCGCGCCTGCGCGGCTCTATCGCCGGCCCGCGCGCGTCGTCGAAGCGCGCCTTACGGCCGAAGTGTTGCCTGCGCTGGAGGCGTTGCGCGTCGCGCAGGCCGACGGGCTCCATGCCGCGGGATTCCTGTCCTATGAAGCCGGTGCGGCATTCGAACCGGTGTTGGGCGAGCCGCGCGGCAGCGGTGCGCCATTGCTCTGGTTCGGCCTGTTCGAGGGTTTCGAGGAGATCGCCCCGGACGATGTCGGGGCGCTGCTGCCCGATTCAGCCGGTGCCTGGATCGGCGCGCCCGAGCCTGAAATTGATCGGGCAGACTATGATCGCCGGATCGCTCGCATTCTCGATCTGATCGCCGCCGGCGATATCTACCAAGCCAATCTCAGCTACCGCGCGTTCGTGCACTTCGCGGGCGATCCGCTGGCGGCCTATGCCCAGTTGCGTGCGCGGGCGCGTGCCGGTTTCGGTGCGCTGGTCGATACCGGCGAGAATATCCTTCTCTCGCTCTCGCCAGAACTATTCTTCTCGCTCGATCGCGGCCGGCTCGTCTGCCGCCCGATGAAGGGAACAGTCCGTCGCGGCGCGACGCCCGAGGAGGACCGGCGGCTCGCTGCCGGGCTTGGCATTGATCCCAAGCAGCGCGCCGAGAATCTGATGATCGTGGATCTGATGCGCAATGATCTGTCGCGGGTGGCGCGCCCCGGCAGCGTCGCTGTGCCGGCGTTGTTCACCGTCGAAACCTATCCGACGGTCCACACCATGGTGTCGACTGTCACCGCGGATCTGGCCGAGGGACATGATGCGATCGCTGCGCTCACGGCCCTGTTCCCCTGCGGCTCGATTACCGGCGCCCCCAAGATCCGCGCGATGCAGGCGATTGCGGAGGTCGAGCGGGCCGGCCTGCCGCGCGGTCCTTATACCGGCGCGATCGGCCGGCTCGATGCATCGGGTGACGCGATGTTCAACGTCGCGATCCGGACGCTGGCGATCCGTCGCGGCGAGGCGCATGCGGTGTTCGGCGTGGGCGGCGGTATCGTCGCCGATTCGAAGGCGAATCAGGAATGGGACGAATGCCTTGCCAAGGGTGATTTCCTGACTGCGGGTCAGCCTCGCTTCGACCTGATCGAGACGATGGGGTTCGATCCCGAAACGGGGCTGGCGCTGCTGGAGCGGCACCTCGCGCGGATGAAGGCAAGCGCTGACCTGTTCGGCTTCGCCTTCGATCGTCACGCTGCCCGCAACGAACTCCAGGCAGCCACTTTCCGGTTACGCAAGCCCCGGCGCGTCCGGCTTGTCCTGGCCAGGAGCGGTGCCATTGCGATCGAAGTCGCGCCGGTGCCGGCCCGACCCAGCGGCCCGATCGCCGTCGCGGTGGTGCCGCTGCCCGTTGAGGCCAGCGACTTCCGCCTCCGCCACAAGACCAGCGACCGCGGCTTTTACGACGCGGCGCGCGGTACGCGGGCCGAAGTCGCCTTTGTGGATCGGGACGGTTTCCTGACCGAGGGCAGCTTCACCACCCTCTTCGTCGAGCGGGGGGGCGTGCTCGTCACGCCGCCGCTCGCGCGCGGACTGTTGCCGGGCGTGCTGCGCGCCGAGCTGCTTGAAAATGGCCGCGCGATCGAGGGGGATCTCACCCCGGCGGATCTCGCTGGCGGTTTTTTCGTCGGGAATGCGCTGCGCGGGCTGATTCCCGCCATTGTTGCGGTTGCGAATGGAAAGGCGGCGGGTCTATAGCCGCGCCGCTTCCCCGACCAAAGGCGCTTCAATCATGCAACCATCCGCCGCGCTCGCCCGCATCAAGCCATCACCCACGCTCGCGATCACCACGCGCGTGCAGGAATTGCAGCGGGCCGGTGTCGACGTGATTGGCCTCGGCGCAGGCGAGCCCGATTTCGACACGCCCGAGTTCATCAAGGAAGCCGGGATTCAGGCGATCCGCGACGGCAAGACCAAATATACCAATGTCGACGGCACGCCCGAACTTAAGGCAGCGGTCGTCACCAAGTTCAAGCGCGACAATGGCCTGACCTACACCCCCGACCAGATCACGATCAATGCGGGAGGCAAGCACACGCTGTTCAACGCCATGCTCGCGACGGTCGATCCGGGCGACGAGGTGATCGTGCCGGCGCCCTATTGGGTCAGCTATCCCGACGTCGTGCTGTTCGCGGGCGGCACGCCGGTGTTCGTGGCGGCGGGTCCGGAGCAGAACTACAAGTTGCTGCCCGAGCAGCTCGAGGCGGCGATCACGCCGAAGACCAAATGGGTGATCATCAACTCGCCCTCGAACCCGACCGGCGCCGCCTATTCGGCCGCCGAGCTCAAGGCGCTTGGCGAGGTACTCGAGCGCCATCCGCATGTCTGGATCTTCGCTGACGATATGTACGAGCATATCATCTATGACGGGTTCGAATTCACGACGATCGCGCAGGTCTGCCCGTCGCTCTACGAGCGTACGCTGACGGCGAACGGCTGCTCCAAGGCCTATGCGATGACCGGCTGGCGGATCGGCTTCGCCGGTGGCGCGCCCTGGCTGATCAAGGCGATGGCCAAGCTTCAGTCGCAATCGACCTCCAATCCCTGCTCGATCGCCCAGGCGGCGTCGGTTGCGGCGCTGACCGGCGACCAGTCCTTCCTCAAGGACAATGCCGCGCTGTTCCAGTCGCGCCGCGATCTGGTCGTGTCGATGCTCAACCAGGCCAATGGCATCACCTGCCCGCGGCCTGAAGGTGCCTTCTATGTCTATCCCGAATTCTCGGCGCTGATCGGCAAATCCACGCCCAAGGGCCAGCTGATCGATACTGACGAGGCGATGGTCGCCTATCTGCTCGACGAGGCGAAGGTGGCGGCGGTGCAGGGTGCTGCGTTCGGCCTCTCGCCGGCGATGCGGATCAGCTACGCCACGTCGGAGGAACTGCTCCGCGAGGCATGCGAGCGCATCCAGACGGCCTGCGCGGCCGTACGATAAATTGGGTCATCGCCGGTTCATCGAGCCGGCGCGAAACGGCCTGGCGGTCGCTGCGGCCGTTTGTTGTTGAATGAAGGTTCGAGAACGATGCGTGCTCTGGTCAAGGCCGGCTTCTTCTGGCGGTTCGCCGGCGGTTTCGCGCTTGGCGCGATCGCATTGCTGGTGATCCAGCCCGCAGACGCCACAAGGACGCTTGCGGACAATCTGGCGACGGCGGCACACCTCTCGCGCTAGCGGACCGGTTCCCGTTCATCCGGGAGCGCCTATATCGGCCTTCGATGCCATCGAAAGGCGACCCATGTTCAAGACCCTGCTAGCCGCCTCCGCCGTGATCGGCGTTGCACTGTTCGCCCTGTCGGGCGGCGCCGCCAACGCGGAACGCGCCGTGCCGATTCCCGCTGCCCTGCATGATGTGCCGAAGTCGGCCGGCCTGCAGACCGCGGTTCTCGCGGGCGGCTGCTTCTGGGGCATGGAGGCGGTATTCGAACATGTGAAAGGCGTGCGTGCCGTGACGTCGGGCTATGCCGGCGGTACGGCCGCGACCGCCACCTATGATCAGGTCAGCACCGAGACGACCGGCCATGCCGAGGCGGTGAAGATCGTCTACGATCCCGCACAGCTGAGCTACGCGACGCTGCTGCGCGTCTATTTCTCGATCGCGCACGATCCCACCGAACTCAACCGCCAGGGTCCGGATTCCGGGCCGAGCTATCGTTCCGCGATCTTCCCGCAAAACCCGGCACAGCGTGCAGTGGCCGCTGCCTATATCGCGCAGCTCGGCAAGGCGCATGTCTTTCCCGGGCCGATCGTGACGAAGCTCGAAAGCGGCGGCTTCTTTCCGGCCGAATCCTACCACCAGAATTTCTACGACCGGAATCCGACCCACCCCTATATCGTCCGGTGGGACAAGCCGAAGGTCGCCGCATTCAAGGCAGGATTTCCAGCGTTGGCGCGCTAGCCTAGCGCAGATCTCCTCCAAAAAAGGGCCGACGGATCAGGCGGCCAGCTGGAACCGCAACAGCCGATCTTCGACGGGCACCAGCGCTTCGGCGCCCGCGCCGACCGCGCGGACGATTTCCGGATGCGCCGCATCGAGCCCGCCGGTCAGCGCCCCGAAGGCCGGGAGGATCAATTTGGTCGCGGTCGCGACGAAGCAGCGGCGGGACACCTGCCGCCCACGAACGCGAACGCGCAGCTTGGGGTGGAAATGCCCGGAGAGCTCCGGCCGCGATTCACCCGGGTCGGCCTCGTGCCGCAGCATCAGCCCGTCCACCAGTGCCTCGTCCATCACCTCGCCACCGCACCGGTCGATCGACCGATCGTGATTGCCGGTGATCCAGATCCAGCGCCGGCCGCTCGTCAGCGCGCGAAGCGCGTCCTGGGCTGTCGCCGACAAGCGCTCGCACCCGGCCGAGTCGTGGAAACTGTCGCCGAGGCACCAGATTTCCGCCGCGTCGGTCGCAGCGGCGAGCGCGCCGAGCTGGGTCAGCGTCGCGATCGAATCATAGGGCGGCAGCATCTGGCCGCGAATCGCGAACCAGCTTGCCTTCTCGAAATGCAGGTCCGCGACCAGCAACGCGCGGCGCGCGGGCCAGAACAAGGCGCCCTGTGGCAGCGCGAGGAGATCATGTCCGGCGAACGAAAAGGGAACCATGGTCTTGCTATGCCGGGATCGCGACCCCAGATCAACGCCTTGCGGCGGTGCAACAAAATCCCTTGCGCTGGCCGGCAACAGGCGTAAAGCGCGCCGTCCTTTCCGACAGGCCAAGCAAAACCATGTCATCTGCCACTGAAGCGCCTTCGCGTACGGCGGTTCCCCATCCGGCAATGCTGGCGCTGACCATCGGCGCGATTGGCGTCGTCTTCGGCGATATCGGCACCAGCCCGCTCTATGCTTTCCGAGAAGCGCTTGCGCAGACGGCGAAGGACGGCATCGATCCGAGCGAGATCCTGGGTGTGCTGAGTCTCGCGCTCTGGTCGCTGATTCTCGTCGTCACCATCAAATATGTCCTGTTCCTGATGCGCGCGGACAATCAGGGCGAGGGGGGCGTGCTCGCCCTCACGGCACTGGCCCGGCGTGCGCTGGGGAAGCGCTCGATGATCGCGCTGGTGCTGGGCGCAGCGGGCGCTTCGCTCTTCTACGGCGATGCGATCATTACCCCGGCATTGTCGGTGTTGTCTGCAGTCGAGGGCCTCAGGACGATTCCCGGAGCGGGTGACGCGATCGGTGAACACACGATCCTGTTCCTGACGATCGGCATCCTGATTGCCCTGTTCATGATCCAGGCGCGGGGGACCGCCCATGTTTCGAAGCTGTTCGGACCGGTATGTATCCTCTGGTTCCTGACGATCGGCGGCCTCGGCCTCTGGCATATCTGGGACGAGCCTTCGATCCTGCGCGTCTTCTCGCCCTGGTATGGCGGTGAATTCCTTGCGACGCACGGCGTGACCGGATTGTTCGTTCTGGGTGCGGTCTTCCTGACGGTGACGGGTGCCGAGGCGCTGACCGCCGATATGGGGCATTTCGGGGCTGCGCCGATCCGGTTGGGCTGGTTCCTGCTAGTCTTCCCGGCGCTGATGCTCAATTATCTCGGCCAGGGCGCCTATGCACTGAACGCGCTGGAGGCCGCCGCCGCAGCACACGCGCCCTTTGCCAATCAGGATTGGTTCTTCCTGATGGCGCCCGATGCGTTCCGGCCGTGGCTGATCGCTCTGGCGATGCTCGCGACGATCATCGCGAGCCAGGCAGTGATTACCGGCGCCTATTCGCTGACCCAGCAGGCGATCCAGCTCGGCCTGCTCCCCCGCCTGCGCATCCGCCAGACTTCGGCGACGCATTCGGGCCAGATCTATCTGCCTGCGATCAACTGGTTGCTGCTGGTCGGCGTGCTGGTCCTGGTGATCCAGTTCCGGACTTCCTCGGCCATGGCGGCAGCCTATGGCATTGCCGTCACCGGCACGATGGTCGTGACCACCTGCCTTGCCTATATCGTCGCGCGGCATCGCTGGAACTGGTCGCGTCCGGTCGCGATCGCCGTGATCCTGCCTTTCCTCACCCTCGACCTGATCTTTTTCGGGGCGAATATCCTGCGCGTCATCGAGGGTGGCTGGGTCTCGCTGGTCGCCGGCGCGATCGTCGGCCTGATCATCTATACCTGGGTGCGCGGCCGCGGCATCGTGCGCGCGTTCGAGCAGCGCCAGAGCGTGCCACTCGCCGATCTCGCCGCGGCGCTCAGCCGGCGGCCGCCGGAGCGGGTCGAGGGCACGGCGGTATTTCTCACCGCCAATCCGGAAAGCGCGCCGGGCGCGTTGCTGCACAACCTGAAACACAACAAGGTGCTGCACGAGCGCAACCTGATCGTCAGCATCCGCACCGCCGATCGCCCCGCCGTCCCGCCGGAAGAGCGGGCGCGGATGACGCGGATCGACGACAATTTCACGGCGATCGTGCTGACCTATGGCTTCATGGAATCGCCCGACGTGCCGCGCGACCTGGGGCTGGAGCAGACCGGTACGCGCAAGCTGCTCAATCCGGCCAAGACGAGCTATTTTATCGGCCGCAACACGCTCAAGCCCGCCGCCAACCAGGGCATGCCGCTCTGGCAGGACCGGATCTTCATGTTCCTGCAGCGCAACGCGAGCGACCCGACCGACTTCCTGCGCATCCCGCCGGGCAAGGTGCTCGAACTGGGCGAGCAGGTGACGGTCTGATCCCGGTCGCGACGCTGCCTATCCGGCATAGGCCTTGACCAGGTCGAACAGATAGTCCCGGCCCTCATAGAGCGATTTGGTCCGGATCCGTTCGTTCAGCCCATGCGCTCCGTTCAGGTCCGGATCGACGAAGATCCCGGGCGCGCCATAGACCGGGATGCCGATCGCCTCGAAGAAGATCCCGTCGGTTGCCCCGGTCGACATCAGCGGCAGCATCGGCAGCCCGGGAAAATGCTTCGCCGCCACGGCCGTGGCCGGCCCGATGATCTTGGGATCGAGCGCCGGCGGGATCGCGGTCGGGCGAATCGGCTGGTTGGCGGTCACCTTCACCTTCGGGCCGGCCAGTTCCTGCAGCTTGGCCAGCGTGCCCTCGACCGTCTCGCCCGGGAAGATGCGGCAATTGACATTCGCGGTCGCGCGCTGGGGCAGCGCGTTCTCGGCATGGCCGGCATTCACCAGCGTCGCGACGCAGGTGGTGCGCAGTGTCGAATGCATGCCCTTGTCACGGCTGATCAGCGCATCGGCGGCCTTGTCCGCCGGGTTGGCGAGCAGGCGGTTGATTGCGTCGCCGGCGGGGCCGGGCATCGCCGCTGCATTGGCGGCGAAGAAAGCGCGGGTGGTGTCGGTGAACTTCACGGGGAATTCGTAGGTTCGCACCGCCTGCAAGGCGTCGGCGAGCTCGTAGATCGCGTTTTCGGGGGTCGGCTGCGAGCTGTGCCCGCCCGGATTGGTCGCCTCGAAGGTGTAATTCTGCGCTGCCTTCTCGCCGACCTGGATTGCGAGCAGCTGCGGCTTGCCCTTGTCGTCATAGCGCCCGCCGCCACCCTCGTTGAGCGCGAACTCGGCCGCGATCAGGTCGCGTTTGTTGGCCGCCAGCCACTGGGCGCCATTAAAGGCGAAGGTCGTTTCTTCGCCACAGGTCAGCGCCAGCTTGATCGTGCGCTTCGGCCGGTAGCCGCTGGTCTTGAAGCGGATCATGCTGTCCACCCAGACCGCCGCCATCGCCTTGTCGTCGAGCGTGCCGCGCGCATAATAATAGCCGCCTTCCTCGACCAGCTTGAACGGGTCGCGGACCCAGTCCTCGCGCTTGGCCTCGACCACGTCGAGATGTGCGAGCAGCAACATCGGCTTGGCGCGCCTGTCGCTCCCCTGCAGCACCGCGACGATCCCGCCCTCGCGCGGATGATCCCGAACCGAGAAGGGGGTGATATCGGCATCGGCGTAACCGGCCGCCTTAAGCCGCGCGCCGATCTGGGCTGCGGCCTGGGTGCAGCTGCCGGCTGAAAGCGTCGTGTTGGTCTCGACCAGCTCCTTGTAGATCCCGAAAAAGGCCTGCTGGTCCGGCCGCAATTCCTGAGCGGCGGTGACGCCGGGCAAGGCTGCCGCGATCGCGGCGCACAGAGTAAGTCCTCGATTGATCTTTCGCATCGCTACCCCCGCAAATGGTCGGGGGCGAGGCTAGCGCCCCAACGGGATCGAGCGCAACGGCGAAGGCCGTGCTGCTCCCACGGCATCGTTCGCAACCGAGAGGCGCACCTCGCGATTGGGAAAATCGATCTCGACATGCTGGAACAGCCGCAGGGCATCCATGCCGAGCAGCAGGGCCGGCTGATCGGTCAGGCCGAAATGACGGAATGGCTCGGCATCCGAAAAGGCGATCGGCAGGCGGGAGAAGAGCGCTCCGCCGATTCTGACGCTGGTGATCTGGGTATAATCGACCTGCATCGACTGGCCGGTAACCCCCCAGAGCGATATCGATCGGGCCGCCTTAGCGCTGCGGGCCACGCGTTGCTTGAGCGCCATATTGCCCATGGTGATGCCGGAGCCGGTGTCGAGAATCACCCGAATCTTCCTGCCGCGATAGCTTGCGTCAGTCACGATCAGCTGGCCGTAGATATTCTTGCCGTGAACGACGACCTCTCCGGGCGCCGCCTCGACGCTGCGCCGTCGCTTCACGGAAGGCGTCACCGTCATCAGCTGTCGGCCGAAATCGATCGACACTGCATGACCCTGCAGCGTGTCGAGGCCGAGCATGCCGGGTGCGCCGAGGTTGCGCGATTCGAGCGACGGGGCCTCGATGGCGGTGCCGCCGATCGTGCTGACGCTGATCATGGGGATGACCACGGTGCTGACATCGGCGGTACCGGTCATTGCCGTCAGCCGGACGTTCCTGCCTGCGGCCAGCCCCAGCGTACCGGCAAGCTCGCGCGAGATCACGGTTCGCATCGCGCCGGTATCGACGACGAAATTGAACGGGCCGTGATTGCCGATCGAGACGGGCACGGTCATGCGGTCCTGCGCATCGCCCAGGTCAAGCGGCGCCTGCGCGGCGGGCGCCGGCTGGCCGCCCGGATCCTGCCCCGCCGATGCTCCGGGTGCGGCCGCGACGATCGAAAGCAGCGCGACTGCCAGGCGACGCAGTGCCCGCCGCTGCGCGGCCCTTGCAGGCGCAGGCATGGGATCAGTCGCGCGGGCCATAGGCATCGCGAGGAAGGGCGAAACGGACTTCGCGGTTGGCGAAGTCGACATCGACCCGGCGGAACAGGCGCAGCGCATCCATGCCAAGCATCAGCGCGGGCTGGTCGGCCAGCCCGAATTTCCGGAATGGAGCGGCATCGGCAAAGGCGATCGGCAGGTTGTTGAAGCCGACCCCGCCGATGTCGAGTCGCGTCGCCTGGGTATAGTCGGCCAGCATGCTGTCGCCGGTCACGCTGGTCAGCAGGATCTGCTGCGGTGTCTTCAGGTCGCGGCGCATCCGTTCGCGCAACGCTGAATTGCCCATGCTCACCGCGGCGCCGGTATCGATCACCACGCTGATCCGGCGACCCTTGTAATAGGCCTGGGTGACGATCAGCTGCCCATAGACGCTGCGCGCCCGCACGATGATGTCGCCGCCGGGCACCTGGTTGCTGGCACGGCGCCTGGACGGCTTCACCGTCATGCTGTTGGTCTCGAAGTTGATCGAGAGCGCGTGGCCGCTGAGGGAATCGATCCCGAGCATGCCCGGCGCGCCGAGATTGGCCGACAGCAGCTGCGGCGCCTCGATCGACGCGCTCGCGATGTTGCTCACGATCAGCGAGGGAATCACCACGGTGCCGACGTTGCTCGTCCCGGTCATCGCGGTCATCCGCACGTCCCGGCCCCGCGCCAGGCCAAGCGTTGCCGCCAGTTCGCGCGAGATCACGGTCCGCTCGGCGCCCGTATCGATGATGAACTGATAGGGGCCGTTCCCTGCGATCGTCACCGGCACGGTCATGCGCGAGGAAGCGTCGGCGAAAGCGAGCGTAGCGTCCGTGGCTGCCGGCGGCACCTCGCCCTGTCCCATCGGCTGCGCTGCGGAAGCAGCGGTCGTCACGGCGAGTAGAAGGGCGGTTATTCCGCGCATGAGACGATGTTACGCCCGTTCCGGACCTTCAACAAGGGGCTTGTTGCGCCGTCTCAATCCAGCCGCATCGCCTCGGCCGCGAGCGCTTCCGCCTCGATCAGCAGGGAATCGTCCGCCAGGCCCATTGCGATGCGTTCGCGCCCGATCAGGGTGAGGACCGGCACCGCCAGCGGCGAGACCCGGTCGAGCGTTACATGCACCATCGTCTCGGCCGCGCGGTCGAGCAGATGCGCGAGTCGCCCCACATCGGTCATCTTCGCCCGCGCATCCGCCCAGGCCGCCTGGAGCAGCAAATGGCCCGGCTCGTATTTGCGCAGCACGTCATAGATCAGGTCGGTCGAGAAGGTGACCTGCCGGCCAGTCTTGCGCTTGCCCGGGTGCTGGCGCTCGACCAGCCCGCCGATCACCGCCACCTCGCGAAAGGCGCGTTTCAGCAGCGACGACTCCTGCACCCAGTCGACGAACTCATGCTCGAGGATGTCGGGCGAGAACAGCGCGGCGGGGTCAGTCACCGGGTCGAGTGAATAGCAGGCGATCGAATAGTCGCTCGCGACGAAGCCGAGCGGACGGAGCCCCTGGGTCTCCATCCGGCGGGTCAGCAGCATGCCGAGCGACTGGTGCGCGTTCCAGCCCTCGAAGCTGTAGGCGACCATGAAATGCCGGCCCTCGTGGGGGAAGGTTTCGACCAGCAGCTCGCCCTGTTGCGGGAGCTTCGAGCGATAGGCCTGCACCTCAAGCCATTCGCGCACATCGTCGGGAAAGCGCGACCATTCGGTCGGGTCGGCGAGGAAGCCGCGCACCCGGTCGGCCAGGTTGGTCGAGATCGGCATGCGGGCGCCGCCATAGGTCGGGATGCGCGCCGGCCGGGCCGTCGCGCGCACGATCAGGTCCTCGGTGTCGATCTTCTCGACCTCGAGGCTGGTCCCGGCAAAGAAGAAGGTATCGCCCGGGCTCATTGAGGCGGCGAACGCCTCCTCGACCTTGCCCAGCGTCCGGCCGTTGCGGAAGCGCACCGACAACATCGTCGCCTCGACGATGATCCCGGCATTGAGTCGGTGTTGCGCGACGAAACTCGGATGGCTCACTCGCCAGCGGCCGTCCGGGTCGCGGGTCAGCCGCTTGAACTTTTCATAGGCCTTCAGCGCATAGCCGCCGTCACGGATGAAGCCGAGCACGCGCTCGAACGTCTCCGCATCCAGTGCCGAATAGGGCAGGGCGGAACGGACCTCGTCGAGCATCTCGCCCTGCACGAACGGCGCGGCGCAGGCGCAGGCCATGATATGCTGAGCGAGCACGTCGAGCGCGCCGGCCCGGAAGAGATCGGGGTCGAGTTCGCCCGCCACCACGGCATCGAGGGCGGCGCGCGCCTCGAGATATTCGAAGCGGTTGCCGGGTACGATCACCGCCTCCGACGACTCGTCGAGCCGGTGGTTGGATCGCCCGATCCGCTGCAGCAGTCGGGACGATCCCTTGGGGGCGCCCATCTGCACCACGCAATCGACATCGCCCCAGTCGACGCCGAGATCGAGGCTGGCGGTCGCGACCAGCGCGCGCAGCCTGCCCGCTGCCATCGCGCCTTCCACCTTGTGCCGCGCCTCCAGGCTGAGGCTTCCGTGATGGATGCCGATCGGCAGCTGCATGTCGTTGACCTTCCACAGATCCTGGAAGATCAGCTCGGCCAGGCTGCGGGTGTTGCAGAAGATGATCGAGGTCCGGTGCGTCTCGATCTCCGCCATCACCTGTTCGGCGGCATAGCGCCCCGAATGGCCCGCCCAGGGCACCCGGCCCTCGGGCAGCAGGATCGCGATATTGGGGGCCGCCCCGGCCTCGCCCTGGACCAGCGTCACCTGGTCGATGTCGCCGTCGGGCGCGAGCCAGGCGCGATAGCCGTCCGGATCGGCGACGGTTGCCGACAAGGCGACCCGGCGCAGGCCGGGGGCGAGCTTCTGCAGCCGCGCCATGCATAGCGAGAGCAGGTCGCCGCGCTTGCCGGTGGCGAAAGCATGGACCTCGTCGACGACGATCGTCTTCAGCCCCTCGAACATCAGCAGGCTGTCGGGATAGGACAGCAGCAGGCTGAGCGATTCGGGGGTGGTGAGCAGGATCTGCGGCGGGCGGATGCGCTGGCGCGCCTTGCGGTCGCTCGGCGTATCGCCGGTGCGGGTCTCGACGCGGAGATCGAGGCCCATTTCGTCGATCGGCGTCAGCAGGTTGCGCTGCACATCGGCTGCCAGCGCCTTGAGCGGCGAGACATAAAGCGTGTGCAGCCCGTCGGTGGGCGTCTCGATCAGCTCGGCGAGCGTCGGCAGAAAGCCGGCGAGCGTCTTGCCCGCGCCGGTCGTCGCGACGAGCAGCCCGTGCCGGCCGGCGCGTCCCACCTCGAGCATGTCGAGTTGATGGCTGCGCGGCGCCCAGCCGCGCGCCGCGAACCAGCCGGCCAAGGGGGGCGGAAGATCGATCACTGGGAACCCAAGCGCATCCTATCCATATAGGTATGATGGCGAAACTCGGCGACTGGATCGATCCGCAACCCCAAGGCATCTACGTGAAGCCGGCGAACGCCTGGATCGACCCGTCGCGCCCCTCGCCGAAAGCGCTCGTCACGCACGGCCATGCCGATCACGCGCGCGGCGGCCATGCGGCCGTTTGGGCAACACCTGAAACGCTGGCGATCATGGAAGCCCGCTACGGTCCCCAGGCCGGTCACCCGGTCGTCTATGGCGCATCGATGCGCATGGGCGATGTCGACGTCCGCTTCGTGCCCGCCGGGCACGTCCTCGGCTCGGCGCAGATCGTGCTGACTCATCGCGGCGAGACGATCGTGGTCTCCGGCGATTACAAGCGCCGCGCCGACCCCACTTGTGCGCCGTTCGAGCCAGTTGCCTGCGACGTGTTCATCACCGAGGCGACCTTCGGCCTGCCGGTCTTCCGCCACCCTGACACGGGCGATGAGATCGACAAGCTCACTGCCGCGCTCCATGCCAATCCGGATCGCTGCGTGCTGGTCGGCGCCTATGCGCTCGGCAAGGCGCAGCGCGTGATCGCCGAGCTGCGCGCGCGCGGTTTCGATGATCCGATCTATCTCCATGGCGCGCTCCAGCGCCTCTGCGATCTCTATGTCGCGCACGGCGTGGAGCTCGGCGCGCTGCGCCCGGCGACCGGCGTATCCAGGGCTGAGCTCAGGGGGCGGATCGTGATGGCCCCGCCCGGCGCGCTCAACGATCGCTGGTCGCGACGGCTGCCCGACCCGATCACGGCGATGGCCTCGGGCTGGATGCGGGTCCGGCAGCGCGCGGTGCAGCGCAATGTCGAGTTGCCGCTGATCCTGTCTGACCATGCCGACTGGGACGAACTGACCGACACGCTCACCGAGATCGCGCCGAAGGAGGTGTGGGTGACCCATGGCCGGGAAGAGGCGCTGGTCCATTGGTGCATGACCCGCCAGATCAAGGCGCGCGCGCTGGCGCTGCTCGGCTATGAGGATGAGGACGATTGAGCTCCCGGAGGCTGCTCAGGCGGGCGAAGCGGCGGCGCCAGGCGGTCTGGCCGCGTCCCGATAAGGCCGATCAGCGTACGGACACCCTGCAATCTGGGCGATGGCGCGAGGAATGGACGTCGCCTTGCGGAGCGTCACCCCACGCCTTCCAGCGCCTTTTGTCGCCGCCGCTGCACTGAGCTGCCGATCCCCAGCGCCTCGCGATATTTCGCGACTGTGCGCCGGGCGATATCGAAGCCCTTGGCGTTGAGCAGCTCGACCAGCGTGTCGTCGGAGAGAATCGCCTTGGGCTCCTCCGCTGCGATCAGTGCCTTGATCGCGCTCTTCACTGCCTGGGCCGAGACAGCGTCGCCGCCGTCCGAGGACTGGATCGCCGAGGTGAAGAAATATTTCAGCTCGTAGAGCCCGCGCGCGCAGCTCAGATATTTGTTGCTGGTCACGCGGCTGACGGTCGATTCGTGCATCTCGATCGCATCAGCCACCTGCCGCAGCGTCATCGGCTTCAGGTGCGACACACCGTGAACGAAGAAGGCTTCCTGCTGCTTCACGATTTCGGTCGCGACCTTGACGATCGTGCGCTGGCGCTGGTCGAGCGCCTTGACCAGCCAGTTGGCGCTGGCAAGGCATTCGGACAGCCAGGCCTTCGACGCCTTGTCCTGCTGCCCGCCGGAGAGCTCGACATAATAGCCGCGATTGACCAGCAGGCGTGGCAGCGTCGCCGCATTGATCTCGATCGCCCAGCCGGTCTTGCGCTTGGCCACGAAGATATCGGGCACCACTGCCTGCATCGCCTCGCCGCCGTACCGGCAGCCCGGCTTGGGGTCATAGCCGCGCAGCTCGCGGATCATGTCAGCCAGATCCTCGTCGTCGACGTCGCAGATCCGCTTCAGCCGCGCCATGTCGCCGCGCGCGACCAGATCTAGATTGTCGATCAGCCGGGCCATGCACGGATCGTAGCGGTCGGCTTCCTTCGCTTGCAGCGCGAGGCATTCGGACAGCGAGCGCGCACCGACTCCGGTCGGGTCGAAGGTCTGGATGATGCCGAGCACATGCTCCACGCGGGCGAGCGCTACGCCGAGCCGGTTGGCCACTTCGAGCAGGGGCACGGTGAGGTAGCCGGTCTCGTCGATCTGGTCGATCAGGTGTGCGGCGATGAACTTGTCGGGCCCATCGACGACCGGCCCGGCCTGGGCCAGCAGGTGATCGGCCAGGCTGAGCCCGGTATCGGCAAAGGCGTCGAGATCGGGGCCGTCCTCTCCCATGCCGGCGCCGGTCGCGCCGTTCATGCCCAGCGATCCGTCCATCCCGCCGCCATCGGCAACGCTGTCGTGATGGAAGCTCTCGGCGGTGAAATCCACGTCGAGCGAGGCCTCGCCGGTGCTGTCGCCGCCCATCAGCAGTTCGTCGGCGCTCGCCGGTTCGGTCCGCGGTTCGGGCGGTGCCTCGCGCTCGAGCGTCGGGCCGTCATCCTCGGGTGCGCTCGAATCGAGCAGCGGATTCTTCTCGATCTCCTCGGCGATGAAGCCTTCGACCTCGAGATTCGACAGCGCAAGCAGGCGGATCGCCTGCTGCAATTGCGGCGTCATCACCAGCGATTGCGACTGGCGCAGATCGAGGCGGGGGGCGAGACTCATGGCCGTTAGAGCGAGAACCCTTCGCCGAGATACAGGCGCCGCACATTGGCGTCGGCGACCAGTTCTTCCGGCGAGCCGGTGAACAGTACCCGGCCGTCATAGATGATATAGGCCCGGTCGACGATTTCGAGCGTCTCGCGCACATTGTGATCGGTGATCAGCACGCCGATACCGCGCTTCTGCAGTTCCTTGATCAGGTCGCGGATATCGGCGATCGACAGCGGATCGATGCCCGCGAACGGCTCGTCCAGCAGCATGATCGACGGATCGGCGGCCAGCGCCCGGGCGATCTCGGCGCGGCGCCGTTCGCCGCCGGACAGCGCCATGGCCGGCGAGTCGCGCAGTCGGGTCAGGCCGAATTCGTCGAGCAGCGTCTCCAGCCGCGCCGCGCGGGCGGCGGGATCGGGCTCGGCCAGTTCGAGCACGGTAAGAATGTTCTTCTCGACCGTCAGGCCGCGAAATATCGAGGTTTCCTGCGGCAGATAGCCCAGCCCCAGGATCGCGCGGCGATACATGGGAAGCCCGGTGATATCCTCGCCGTCGAGCATGATCCGGCCCGAATCGGGTTTCACCAGCCCCATCACCGAATAGAAGCAGGTCGTCTTGCCCGCGCCGTTCGGTCCGAGCAGGCCGACCACTTCGCCCGGGCCGACAGAAACCGACACGTCGGAAAGGACCACGCGCTTGTCGTAGGATTTGGCGATCGAGACGACCGAGAGCCCCCTCATCACCGGCGCCTCGCTGATCGGCTCGACAGCTTCGAGAGTGGTCACATCGGTCATTATGCGTCCCGTGCTCGCATCATGGGGTTAGCAAAAACCTGCCGCAAGCTGGTTGGCAGGCTTTGTGCATGGGCGTGCGTCAGCAATCCGGCTGTTCCTGCACCAGCGACGCGGACAAGAAAAGGGGCGCGCGGCGAAGCCGGCGAAAAACCGGTCGATTGTCGTGGTCTAGTTGCGTTTCGGCACCGAGAAGGTGCCGGTCACGCGACCGCCGCTGCTGGTCGTGCCGGGTGCGCTCCCGCCGCCGACGGCGGAGCCGTCGATCACCGCGCGGCCCGTGTCCAGATTGATCGTTAGCCGCGATCCCTTGACGGTGTTCGCACCCTGCAGCAGCGAAACCGTGCCGAGCATGGTGATCACGCGCTTGTTCAGGTCATAGACCGCGAACTGGCTGCGTGCCGTCTGTTGCGGACGCGTCACCGTCACGCCGCCGGATGCGTCGAGCCGGGAGACCTGCGGCGACCCGTCGACCACCTGCCCGGTATAGGCAACGGTCATGCGCGCCGCATTTAGCGTCATCTCCGCCTGGCGTACCGAGACATTGCCGGAAAGGATCGCCCGATTCGCCTTGTCCTGCAGCTCGATATGATCGGCGCCGAAATCGATCGGCGCGCTCGAATCGTGGCGGGATTGCGCACTCGCACCGGAAGCGGCGAACAGGGCGACGAGCGCGATCAGCTGGGTCGAATGGGCCATGGCCGCCTATCTCGTCCTTCGCGGCACGATCCGCAAGCGCGCGTTGCCATCCAGTGTCACGACATGGTTCTCGAGGTCGGCGGTCAGGCGCGCTCCGCTGAACGTGCCCTGCGGTACCGTACCGGTCACTGCGCCGCCGCTCCGCATCCGGCGGGTCTTCAGGTCGATCGTCGCGTCGTTGGTGTCGAGTTGATAGCCGCCGGTGGCCTTGAAGCGGAGGGGGCCGTCGACCATCACCTGCTGGCTGTCCATATTGTAGCGGCCGCGGTTTGCGACGAGCGTCGCCGGCCCGTCGGTCAGGCCGATATTGGCCGAAAGCTGGTTGAGCTGCACGATCGGCTCGGCCGAACTCTTCTGCACGGCGGAGCCGGCATTCAGCTGGAAGGGCTGCCCCTTCCCGTCCTCGCCGCGATAGGTGGCCGACTGGATACGCAGTCGCTCCTTGGCGACCTCGACCTTGTTCTTGTCGAGCAGGAAGCTGACGTCGCCCGATCCCGCGAGCGGCATCATCACCAGAAAGGCCGACAGGATGCCGATCAGCAGCGGCAGCACGATGCGCGAGATGCCGACCACCCGGTCATGGCTGCTCCCGGGCGCTGCCCAGATCTGCCGTTCGGACCGGACGCTGGCGGCTGCTTCAGACATGCGCGAAAATATCTATCTCCGGCCAGCCGGCCAGATCGAGATCGGCGCGGGACGGCAGGAAATCGAAACAGGCCCTGGCGAGTTCGGCGCGGCCTTCTCGGACGAGCCGGCGGTCGAGCTCCTCGCGCAGCCTGTGGAGGTAGCGCACGTCGGACGCGGCATAATCCTTCTGCGCGTCCGACAGGATCGGTCCGCCCCAGTCGGACGATTGCTGCGTCTTGGAGATGTCCTGGGCCAGCAACTCGCGCACCAGTTCCTTCAGGCCGTGGCGGTCGGTATAGGTGCGCACCAGCCGCGATGCGGTCTTGGTGCAATAGACCGGCGCGGCGTCGACCTTGAGATAATGCTTGATAGCGGCGAGGTCGAAGCGCGCGAAATGATAGAGCTTTACCCGCGCCGGATCGGCGAGCAGCGCGCGCAGGTTGGGTGCGGCATAGTCGCTGTCCGGCGCGAACCGGACGAGATGCTCGTCGGGCCCGCCATCCGAAAGCTGGACGACGCACAGCCGGTCGCGCGGCGTGATCAGGCCCATCGTCTCGGTGTCGACGGCGATGTCGGTGCCGGCAGCGAACAGGTCGGCGGGGATGTCTTCTTCGTGCAGATATACGGTCATCGATTTCGCCTAGCCGTGAAATGGCGGGCGCTCAATGCCCGGCGGCGGCCGCCTTCTTTCGTTCGCGCGCCCGGCGGGACACGATGTTGAGCGTCTCCACCCCGGCCGAGAAGGCCATGGCGCAGTAGATATAACCCTTGGGCACATGGACGCCGAAGCCGTCGGCGATCAGCACCACGCCGATCATCAGCAGGAAGCCGAGGGCGAGCATCACCACCGTGGGGTTGCGCGCGATGAAATTGGCGAGCGGTGTCGCGGCGAACATCATCACGCCCACGGCGACGATCACGGCGACGATCATGATCGGCAGGTCATCGGTCATGCCGATCGCAGTCAGGATCGAATCGATCGAAAAGACCATGTCGAGCAGCAGGATCTGCACGATCGCCGACCAGAAGCCCATGATCACATGACCCTTCTTGTCGAGGGTCGCGCCCGATTCGTCCGGATCCATGCTGTGATGGATTTCCTTGGTGGCCTTCCACAGCAGGAACGTGCCGCCCGCGATCAGGATCAGGTCGCGGATCGAAAAGGCCGTCTCGAAGCTGGGCTCGCCATGCCCGTCGGGATTGCCCGTCAGTCCCAGGTCGAAGACCGGCACGGTCATCTGCGCGATCCACGCGATCGTCGAGAGCAGGCCGAGTCGCAGCACCAGCGCAAGGCTGATGCCGACTCGGCGGACGCGCGCGCGCTGGCCTTCCGGCAGCTTGTTCGACAGGATCGAAATGAAGATCAGATTGTCGATGCCAAGCACCACTTCCATCACGATCAGCGTGGCGAGCGCTGCCCAGGCGGCGGGGTCGGACAGGAGGGTGAGGATGGTCATAGTGTGGCTCTGCCGCCTCACCTTGACGGACGCAAGCGAGCCGTGCCGCATTTCGGACGAATTTATTCGCAGCCTAAGGGGATTTACGCTACACCGACTCGGTACGCGATTGGTTTGGCGTTCGAACACCCGTGCTTTTCGTTCGGTGCGGGCGTGTTGATGTGGCGAGATGAGCGACCGGGAAGACGAACAGGGCATGAGTTTCGATAAAGGACGCCGCGGTGATCGCGGCGGGCGCGGCCGCGATAAGCGCGACGGTTTCGGCGGCGACGATTTCGGCGGCGGCGTTGGCGGTGGTGACCGTTTCGGTGGCGGTGGCGATCGTTTCGGCGGCGGCGGTGATCGCTTCGGCGGTGGCGGCGATCGCTTCGGCGGTGGCGGTGGCGGCGGTTTCCGCAGCGGCGGCGGGGGCGGCTTCGGCGGTGGCGGCGGCGGCGGTGGTCGCGGCATGCCTCCCCAGGTTGTCGGCGAAGGCACGGGCGTCGTAAAATTCTTCAACGGCCAGAAGGGCTTCGGCTTCGTCGTTCGCGACGATGGCGGCGAGGATGTGTTCGTGCACATTTCCGCGGTCGAGCAGGCCGGCCTGACCGGTCTGGCCGAGGGGCAGCCGCTTGGTTTCACCCTGGTCGATCGTGGCGGCCGGATCTCGGCAACCGATCTCAAGATCGAGGGCGAGCCTCTCCCCGTCACCGACCGCGGCCCGCCGCGTGATCGTGACGCGGGTCCGGGTGCCCCGCGCGGTGCGGCCGGCGGCGCTGGTCCGCAGCGGCAGCTGACGGGCGAAAAGGCGACCGGCACGGTCAAGTTCTTCAACGCGATGAAGGGCTTCGGCTTCATCCAGCGCGATGATGGACAGCCCGACGCGTTCGTGCACATCTCCGCCGTCGAGCGGGGCGGCATGACCAGCCTCAACGAGGGCGATCGGCTCGAATTCGAGCTCGAGGTCGATCGTCGCGGCAAATATGCCGCGGTGAACCTCACCTCGATCGCCTGAATCCCGACAACGGGCCCTCGGGTTCGTATCGCGAGATCAAGACCCGGCATGCTTCAGGGCATGCCGGGTTTTTCTTTGCTGCCCGCCCGCCGAATCGCTTGTCTAAGGCTGCATGGCTTCAGCTCGCGAAGCCGCTTCCCCTTGACGAACAAGCCAATGCGCAGGCCATATCGCCGCCGCCAAGGCGCGGGCCAGGGCGCGCCACAAACTTCTGCTGATCGATCTTGGCGGCAACTGGTGTCTCACCGCCGCCTGTTGGCGCGCACGATGGAGTTTCCCCAGCTCCGGAAGTTCATCGCCTCTCCCTATGAGGTTGTGGTCGTCGATATCGGGCGCTTCGACCGGAATCTCGACATCCTCGCGCAGTACGGCATCAGGGACCGGATGGAAGGCGTCCCAACTGTGCTGATCGTCGATCCGCGCAGCATGACGCCCCCGGCGCTGGCCGATTGGACGAAATAGGCTCGGTTAGCCCGCGAGGATGAGCGCCGCGCCGGCCAATATTCCGGCGACGCCGATCACGCGTCCGCTGGTCGCCCGCTCCTTCAGGAACAGGATCGAGATCAGCAGCGCGGTAACCATGCCGGTCTCGCGCAGCGCGGCGAGCGGCGCGGTCGGCCCGAGCGAGAAGGCGGTCAGCGCCATGGCATAGGTCAGGATCGAGAGAATCCCGGCGACAACCCCGGGTTGCCACTGCGCGCGCGCCGCTGCGAACATCGCGCCGCGCGAGAGAATCCCGAACATCGCCACCACGACCGCGCCCATCTGCACGAACAGCCAGACGATATAGCTGGCCGGGCTCGGGGCGGCGCGCACCCCAATTGCGTCCACCACGGTATAGGCGGCGATGCACGCACCGGTCGCCAGCGACCATCCCAGCGCCGCGCGCCCGATATGGCGCCCGGCGATCATCACGAACATCGCAGCCCCGATCAGCGCGATCCCGGCGATCTGCCACGTCGTTGCCGCCTCGCCGAGCAGCCCGAGCGTCACCAGCGCCGTCAGCAGTGGCGCGCTGCCGCGCAGCACCGGATAGACCGCCGAAAGATCGCCGATCCGATAGGCGCGGATCAGGGCGTAGAGGTAAAAGCCGTGGATCGCGGCGCTCGCTGCGAGCCACCCCCAGGCACCGGCCGGCAGCGGCACGAACAATGTCGCGGGCAGCAGGATGAGAGCGCTGGTCCCGTCGGTGAGGGCTCGTCCGGCGGCCTTGTCGCGCCCGCCCTTCACGATCGCATTTACCACCGCATGAATCGATCCTGAGGCGATCATGAGCAAGGCGGCCAAGGGGAAAGCGGGCATCGCCACGGCATGAAGCCTCGCATCGGCTCGGGCAAGATCGCCTGAAAGCGACCGCCGAAAAATCATTCCGGTGCCGTGACAAGAGACCAGCGCGCCATTGTCTCGACTGGCTGTTTGCAGGGGCCGCTTCCAGCCGCGCCGCACTTATCCGACAATCCGGCGAGGCTGGGGCTGATCTCAGCTGATCAGCCGCTTGAGTCCGGCGATCGTATCCGCTTCCACGGCGGGCTTGTCGGTGCGGATCCGGGCAATGCGGGGAAAGCGCATCGCGACGCCCGACTTGTGACGCTTCGACGCGTGGATCGAGTCGAATGCAACCTCGAGCACGAGCGTCTTCTCGACTTCCCGCACCGGCCCGAAGCGATTGAGCGTATGGTTGCGCACGAAACTGTCGAGCATCTTGAGCTCCTCGTCGGTAATACCCGAATAGGCCTTGCCGACGGGCAGCAATTCGCCCTCCTCGGTCCAGCAGCCAAAGGTGTAGTCGGAATAGAAGGAGGAGCGCCGGCCATTGCCGCGCTGCGCATACATCATCACGCAATCGGCGGTGAGCGGTTCACGCTTCCATTTATACCACAGGCCGACACGGCGCCCCGTGACATAGGGCGAATCGCGCCGCTTCAGCATCACCCCTTCGATCGAAGCGTCGCGTGCCCCGGCGCGTATTCCTTCGAGGGCGGTGAAATCGGCCGCGTCGATCACCTGGCTGATATCGAACCGCTCGGGGTCGAGCTGCCGCGCGAAAGCGTCCAGGCGCGGCCGTCGCTCCTGCCAGGCCAGGTCGCGCAGATCCTCGGCGCCTTCGAACAGGATGTCGTAGAGGCGCACAAAGGCGGGATAGTCGGCCAGCATCTTCGCCGAGACGATCTTGCGCCCCAGGCGCTGCTGCAGCGCGTTGAAACTGGCGGCACCACCGCCTTCCTCGAGTGCGCCGCCCTGAAAGCTGCCTTTGATCATCAGCTCGCCGTCGAGCACCCCCGGCGTTCGGAAGTCCCGCGCCACCTCGGGAAAGCTCCCGGTGATGTCGTCGCCCGCACGGCTATAAAGCCGCGTCTGGCCCGCGACATGGACGAGCTGGACACGAATCCCGTCCCATTTCCACTCCGCGGCATAATCATCGAGGCTGACGCGCAGATCCTCGAGCGGATGCGCCAGCATGAAAGGGCGGAAAACCGGCACATCGGCTGCGGTCGGCTGCGTGCCGTTGCCTATGGCCCAGGCGAACAGCGTCTCATAGGGTGGGGCGATCCCGTGCCAGACCTCCTCGACCGCCTCGACATCAAGCTCGAAGGCCTGCGCGAGCGCGGTCTTGGCCAGCCGTGCGGACACCCCGATGCGCAGCGCCCCCGTTGCCATCTTGAGCAGCGCGAAGCGTTCGTCCGCGTCGAGCCGGTCGAGCATGCCGGCCAGCGCCGCCGGCGCATCCGAACGCGAGAGCGATTGGAGCCGGTCGACCACGCCCGTCACCGTCAGTGGCGCGCCATCGATCGGCGGGGCCTTTGGGGCAGGCCAGAGCAGCGCGACCGTCTCGGCCGAATCGCCGACATAGTCGCGACTCATCCGGTACAGGACCGGATCGACCCGCTCCTCGATCAGCGCGCGGATCATCGCCGGCTTTACCGCCGGCAGGTCGAGGTCCCCGGTCAGCGCGGCCATTGCCCACCCGCGATCCGGATCGGGCGTCGCCAACAGATAGTCGCCGATCAGCTTCAGCTTCGCATTGCGGGACCGGGTATAGATCAGCCGGTCGAGAAGGTCGGCAAAGGCACGCATGAACAGGGAACATGGCTGCAACCCTCCGGTTCCGCCAGCCCGATCACGCTGGTATTTGGCGGTAGCGCGGCTATGATCGCTGCGTGCGCCGTCCACTCAAGTTCCTCGCGTGGTCGGTCGGTCTCGTCGCGTTCCTGTTCGCCTGGGGCTATCTCAACGCTCATGCCGATCCCGTCGTCCGCCGGGCTGAGGTCGCATTGCCCGACTGGCCAGCGCGCGAACCACCCATGCGCGTCGTCCTTCTTAGCGACATTCATCTCGGCAACAGCGCGATGGACGCGCGCCGGCTCGGGCGAATCATCGGGCAGGTGAATGCGCTGAAGCCTGATCTCGTGCTTATCGCCGGCGATTTCGTCGCGGGCAGCGATCACGCCGCCGCCCGGGTCTCCGCAACGCAACTCATGCAGCCGCTGCGAGGGCTGCGGGCTCGCCTCGGCACCGTCGCGACACTCGGCAACCATGACGAGCGCGACGCGCCCGACGAAGTCAGACTGGCCCTTGCTGGTGCCGGTATTCCCCTGCTGGAGAACAGTGCGACCACACGCGGTCCGCTCCTGATCGGCGGGCTGGGGGATTATCTGACCGGGCATCAGCGGATCGGCACGACTCTTCGGGCGATGCAGCTTCTGCAGGGGGCCGGCGTGATCATGGGTCATTCGCCGACCACGGCGCCGCACATGCCGCAGCGGGTTGCGCTGGTACTGGCGGGGCATACCCATTGCGGGCAGATCGTGCTGCCCTTCTATGGCCCGGTGCTGAAGGTCGCGCCGCCGCGTTACATGTGCGGCATGGTTCGCGATCCGGGCCGGACGACGATCGTGAGCGGGGGGCTCGGAACGAGCAACCTCCCGCTGCGCTACGGCGCGCCGCCGGACCTGTGGCTGATCACCCTGGGTCCGGCGGCGCGTTAACGTCCTAGTCGAGCGCACTCTTCACGCCCTTGCCGGCAAGCAGGCCGAGCACGAGCAGCACCACGAACAGCGCGATCGCGACGAAGAACAGCAGCTTCGCAATGCCGATGAAGGCACCGCCGATGCCGCCGAAGCCGAGCAAGGCGAGCACCAGCCCGATGACGAGAAAGATGACGGCCCAGCGAATCATGATCATTCTCCTTGGATACGGAGATGAAACGATCAGCCGGGCCGCCTTGTTCCCCGATCAGGCGTTGCGGCTCGCTTCGAACAGGAACCAGGCGCGTTCCTCGGCCTGATCGGTCCAGTCGTCGAGCATGCCGCTGGTTGCGTTGTCCTTGGCGTTGTCGACGATCTCCTTGGTCTCGCGCAGGGTTTCCACCAGCTTCAGATTGTCGTCGCGCAGTTCCGCCAGCATGTCGGCGGCGGAGACGAAGTCGGCGTCATTGTCCTTGATCGTCTGATGGCGGGCGATGTCGCCGATCGAGCGCAGCGTGGTGTTGCCGGTCTTGCGCACGCGCTCGGCAATGGCATCGGTCGTCGCGAAGATCTGGGCGGCCTGCGCATCGAGCAGCAGGTGATAATCGTGAAAATGCGGGCCCGAGACGTGCCAGTGGAAATTCTTGGTCTTGAGATAGATGGCGAAGGAATCGGCGAGGATGCCGTTCAGCGCCTCGGCGACGGTCTTGGCGGCGTTGGTCTTGATATCGGTCGGGGTTTTCAGTGGGGCGGCGGGGTTGGCCATTGTCGAGGAGTCCTTCTGCGGTTCGTTGCGCCAACGATCCAATAGCGCAAACGCTCCGCCACGCCGTCCGGAAATCTACCGATCACCGCAATCGATCGGCTAGATCAGTCGCAGCGCCGAAAGCGCGAGCATTGCCCCCGTGATCAGGAACAGGATCGCGATCGCGATGCGAATCGCGGCGAGGGGCAATTTCCGCCGCGCTCCTTCGCCAGCGAGGATCGCGGCGACGTTGACGACAAGCGCGCCCAGCGTGGCGCCGACTGCAGCCAGCGCGGGCGCCGGGCTGCGCGCCGCAAGGGCCGCCGTGATGAACTGGGTGCGGTCGCCAAAAGCGAGAATCGCGATGCCGAACAGGCTCGTCGCAAAGGCGCCGATCCGCCAGCCAGCGAGTCGATCGGGCGGCTTGATCGGGAACAGCGCCGATCCGCCCGCCAGGATCAGGGCCATGGCGAGCAGCAGCGTTCGCGCATCGGGCGGCATGTGCGGGCCGAGCAGCGCGCCGCCGATCGCGCCGAGCGTGTTGATGATCGTAAGCGCGATCGCCGTCCCGGCGATCACCGCGCCCGGCTTCGCGAATCGCGTCGCGAAGATGGCGGCCAGCCACGGTGTGCGGTCGCTCGCCTGCGCGAGGATCGCCGCGACAAGGGCGGCCATCAGCGCGTCCATGGAAGCTGCTTAACTGGAGAGTCGAACGGAGCAGGCGGCGGCGAAGGTCTCGCAGGCGTCGCGGTCGTGGCGTTCGCTGCCGATCGCATCGCCGAGAATCGACAGCCAGCCCTGGATCAGCGCCCCGCGCTCGCCGCGCGCCAGCGCCGATTCGAGCGCCTGGGTCACGGCCACCGCGGGATAAAGCCCGTGGCGATGGGCGATGCGGCGAATCGCGTCGATCTCGATCGCCAGATCGTCCGCGCGCTTCGCATGGACGCTGGTGCCGAGCAGCCCGAGTCGTGCCACCAGTTCGGATTGGATCTGCCCGATCGTGCGCTGGTCGATATGGAGTGCCGTCTGTGCCATGCCCTCACCTTCCGCCTTTGGGCAGACGCTGCGCCCAGCTGGGTAAACGCGACGTTAAGCCCGGCCTCCGGACTTGACATCTCCGTATATCTCCGTCATCGGGCGGCGCTTGAGAGCGGCGGCTTGTTCGCCGCTTTTGCTTTTCTAGCACACAGGATTTCAGGTCATGGCAAAGCCGACCACCGTCAAGATCAAGCTGCTGAGCTCGGCAGATACCGGTTTCTTCTACGTCACGAAGAAGAATCCGCGCACCAAGACCGAGAAGCTGAGCTTCAAGAAATATGACCCCGTCGTGCGCAAGCATGTCGAGTTCAAGGAAACCAAGATCAAGT
Organism: uncultured bacterium; assembly: GCA_903884945.1. Classification (GTDB taxonomy): domain Bacteria; phylum Pseudomonadota; class Alphaproteobacteria; order Sphingomonadales; family Sphingomonadaceae; genus Sphingomonas. The sequence goes on along the minus strand of CAISGR010000025.1, from coordinate 14,393 downwards.
GATCGAGCGGCGGCGCAAGCCGCCGATGGGTCATCCTGGCGCAGGCCGGGGTCCGGAGCCGCGAGGGAACGCCCTTCGCGGCTCTTTCCGCGCTTACAGCAGCGCCGCCACCGCGTCGACGAACCGGGCGAGCGAGATCGGCTTGGATACATAGGCGTCGGCGCCGGCGCTGCGGATGCGCTCCTCGTCTTCGCGTCCGGCATAGGCGGTCACCGCCATGATCGGAATCGCGCGCAGCAGCAGGTCGCCCTTGAGCTGGCCGATCAGCTCGAAACCGCTGACATGCGGCAGCTGGATGTCCATCACGATCAGGTCGGGCATGAAGGCGCGTGCGCGTGCCACGGCCTCGCGGCCGTCCCGCACCGGTTCCGCCGCATATTCATGCGCGCGGAGCAGATCGCAGAAAAGTTTCAGGTTGAGTTCGTTGTCCTCGACAACGAGCACCTTCTTTGCCACGTCCGCGCATTCCCTTACCGTTTCACCCGCTGATAGGCTCAATCGCTGTAGGCAATGCGCGCGTCAGAGACAAATCACGATGCCGTGGCGCTCGCGCTGCAGGCACTGGCGTGGACGCTGGCCGAACCCGCGCGTGCCGCGCGGCTGCTCGACGTAACTGGTCTCGACCCCGCCGATCTCCGTGCGCGCGCCGGCGAGCCCTCGGTTCTCGCCGCCGTGCTCGGCTTTCTCGAAGCCTATGAGCCGGATCTCGTCGCCTGTGCTGCCGGCCTCCAGGTGAAGCCCGAAGCAATCGTTGCCGCGCGCCGCGCGCTGGAGTCCGAATGAAACCGCTGCTGATCTGCGACTGCGACGAAGTGCTCCTCCATATGGTCCGCCATTTCGGTGTATGGCTGGGCGAGACCCATGATATCGATTTCACCCCCAATGGTGCCGATTTCGCGGCCAGCATGAAGCGTCGCGACGGCAGCCCCGCGCCGAGTCGCGAGGAGATGTGGGGCATGCTCGATCAGTTCTTCCCCGCCGAGATGGAGCGGCAGACGCTCGTGCCGCATGCGCGCGAAGCGCTGGCGAGGCTGTCCGAGACGGCAGACATCGTCATCCTCACCAATCTCGGCGATCATGTCCGTCAGGCGCGGATCGAGCAGCTCGCCAGATTCGGCATCGAGCACCGTGTCGAGACCAACCAGGGCGGCAAGGGCGACCCCGTCGCGCGACTCGTGCGCGAGCATGGCGATCCCGTCACGGTGTTCGTCGACGATCTCGGCGTCCATCACGAATCGGTCGCGAAGCACGCCCCGCAGGTCCACCGGCTGCACATGATTTCGGAGCCGGCGCTGGCCCCGAACGTGCCCAAGGCGCCGGCCGCGCATGTGCGGATCGACGATTGGCGCGAGGCCGAGGTCTGGATCGCATCGCGCTTTTCGGCAGGGTTGCCCGCCGGGGCTTGACCCCGCCGCCACGGTCATGGTGTGGCGGGGCATGACCGATCGAATCGACCGCAAGCTTCTGGAGCTTGGCCTCGCCCTTCCCGCACCCGCCGCGCCGGTTGCTTCCTACGTGCCCGCGGTCGAAGCGGGCGGGTTGCTCCACATCTCGGGCCAGCTGCCGTTCAAGGACGGCGCCGTGATGACGGGCCGGCTCGGCGAGAATGTCGAACTTGCCGTCGGGCAGGAGGCGGCGCAGCGCTGCGCCCTGATGCTGGTCGCGCAGATGAAGGCCGCGCTTGGCGGGCTGCACCGGGTCGAACGGATCGTGAAGCTTGGGGTGTTCGTCAACTCGGCGGTCGATTTCACCGATCAGCCGAAGGTCGCCAACGGCGCGTCGGACCTGATGGTGGCGCTGTTCGGCGAGGCCGGCCGCCACGCCCGCAGCGCGGTCGGCGTCGCGGTGCTGCCGCTTGGCGCCGCGGTCGAGGTCGATGCGATCGTGCAGATCGCCTCGGCCTGAACGGGCGGGCCTGCCGATCGGCAGGCCGCCAGGGTCAGAGGTTGAGCAGCGCCGGATCGCCGCCCTGCGCGGTGATGTTCACTGACGTCGCACGCTCCACCGCATAGCGCAGCAGCGCGTGCGGGCCGCCCGCCTTGGGGCCCGTGCCGGAAAGCCCTTCCCCGCCAAAGGGCTGGACACCCACCACCGCGCCGATGATCGAGCGGTTGACGTACACGTTGCCGGCGGGAACCAGCTCGGCGACTTCCTCGGCGAAGCGTTCGATCCGGCTGTGCACGCCCAGCGTCAGGCCATAGCCGCGCGCCGCCAGTGCGCCCGCGACCCTCGGCAGGTCGGCCGGATCGTAGCGATGGATGTGCAGGATCGGCCCGAACACCTCGCGTTCGAGAAAGTCCGGGCTAGGCACTTCGGCAATGACCGGCCCGAAATAGCTTCCGTTTTCGCCCCAGCTGCCCGGTTCAAGCCGGCAGATGATCTTCGCGTCCCGTTCGAGCCGGGCGACATGCGCCTCGAGCTCGGCGCGCGCGCCCTCGTCGATTACCGGGCCGATATCGGTCGCCGGATCGGCGGGGTCGCCGATCGCCAGGGCGCCAAGCGCCCCGGCGAGCGTCTCGATCAGGGCGTCGGCGCTGTCGTGCGGCACGAACAGCATGCGCAGGGCCGAGCAGCGCTGCCCGGCCGAGCCGATCGCGGACTGGATGACGTCGTCAACCACCTGTTCCTTCAGCGCGCTGGTATCGACGAACATGCCGTTCAGTCCGCCGGTCTCGGCGATGAAGGGCAGGATCGGCCCCTGGCGCGCGGCGAGCTGCCGGTTGATCGCCCAGGCCGTCTCGGTGCCGCCGGTGAAGGCAACGCCGTTGATCTGCGCATGGCCGACCAGCGCCGCGCCGACATCCGCGCCCTCGCCGGGCAGCAGCGCGAGGAGGTCGGGGTTCAGCCCGGCGCGGTGGAACAGCCGCACTGCCTCGGCCGCGATCAGCGGGGTCTGCTCGGCCGGCTTGGCGAGCACGGCATTGCCGGCGGCCAGCGCGGCTGCGATCTGCCCCGTGAAGATCGCCAGCGGGAAATTCCACGGCGAGATGCAGACGAAGACGCCGCGTCCACGCAGGGCGAGCTGGTTGGTCTCGCCGACCGGGCCCTTCAGCACGGTCGGTCGGGTGAATTGCCGCTCCGCGAGATGCGCATAATAGCGGCAGAAATCGACCGCCTCGCGGACCTCGGCCACCCCGTCGTTCAGCGTCTTGCCACCTTCGCGCGCCAGCAGCGCGACCAGCCGGTCCATGTCCGCCTCCAGTGCATCGGCCATGGCGCGCAACACGGTCGCGCGTGCGGCGCCCCCGGCCGCGTCCCAGCGTGGCTGCGCCTTGCGCGCGGCAGCGGCGGCGGCGTCGATGTCGCGCGGCGTCGCGGCGCTCACCGATCCCAGCAGGACGGTGTGATCGACCGGGCTGTGCAGCGCCACGGCGCCGGCGCCAGGCAGCAGCTTGCCGCTGACGATAGGCCCCGCCGCCAGCCGCTCGAACGCGATGACGCGGGTGGCACGCGCCGCCGCTTCGCGGTCCGCCAGCATGCTGTAATCGCGGCCGCCGGGATTATCGCGTTCCTTGCCATAGAGGTCGCCCGGCGTCGGAATCTTCGGGTGCCGCCCGGATTGTGCCGTGACGGTCGCGATCGGATCGCGCACGATGTCCCCCGCCGGCACCCGCTCGTCGAGCAGCGCATGGACGAAGCTGGTATTGGCGCCATTCTCCAGCAACCGGCGGACCAGATAGGGCAGCAGTTCCTCGTGCCCGCCGACCGGCGCATAGGCGCGCAACGTCATGGCCGGCCCGTCCTTGGCGGCGGCCGCATAAAGTGCCTCGCCCATGCCGTGCAGCCGCTGATGCTCGATTCGTACCCCCGCCCGTGCCGCCATCAGCCGCACCGCCGCGAGCGTATGCGCATTATGCGTCGCGAATTGCGGATAGAGATTCGGCGCCGCGTCGATCAGCGCCTTTGCGCAGACCAGATAGGAAAGGTCGGTCGCCGCCTTGGTGGTGAACACCGGATAGTCCGGCCGGCCCGCGACCTGCGCGCGCTTGATCTCGCTGTCCCAATAGGCGCCCTTGACGAGCCGGACCATGATCCGGCGACCGCTTGAGCGCGAGAGCTCGGCGAGCCCGGCGATGACGTCGAGTCCGCGCTTCTGATAGGCCTGCACCACCACGCCGAGCCCGGTCCAGTCGCCCAGTTCGGGCTCGCGCGCCAGCCGGTCGATCAGCTTCAGCGACACTATCAGCCGGTCGGCCTCCTCCGCGTCGATCGCCAGGTTGAGATCGTGGCTGGCAGCGATCACCGTGAGCCGCTTCAGTCGCGGATAGAGGTCGCGCCAGACGCGCTCCTCCTGCACCGCCTCGTAGCGCGGATAGAGCGCCGAGAGCTTCACGGAGATGCCGTGCCCGTCTTCCGGCACTTCGCCGCGCGTGCGCGCCGCGCCTACCGCGCGGATCGCATCGGCATAGATATGCTCGTAGCGCTCGGCATCGGCGGCGGTGCGTGCGCCCTCGCCCAGCATGTCGAACGAACAGAGCATGTCTTCCTTGCGTGCCCGGGCCAGCGCGCTCTCGATCGTGCGGCCGAGCACGAACTGCTCGCCCATCATCCGCACCGCTGCGCCCACGGCCTGCCGGATCACCGGTTCGCCGACCCGCGCCACGAGCCGCTTCATCCAGCCGCCGACATCGCGTTTGGCATCGTCGTCCACATCGACCAGCCGGCCGGTCAGCATCAGGCCCCAGGTCGAGGCATTGACGAACAGGCTGTCGGACTGTCCGAGATGGCTCGCCCAGTCGGCCGCGCCGATCTTCTCCGCGATCAGCCGGTCGCGCGTCTCGGCATCGGGGGTGCGCAGCAGTGCCTCGGCGAGGCACATCAGCGCCAGGCCCTCGCGCGTGCCCAGCGAGAATTCCTGCAGGAAGCTTTCGACCACCCCCTGCTTGCGGCTCAGCCCGCGCGCGCCTTCGACGAGGCGGGTGGCCTCCGCCACCACCCGCGCGCGCTCGGCCATGTCCAGCGGCGGCGCCGCGAGCAGCGCCGCCACGGCTTCGGGTTCGTCCCAATATTTGCGATCGTCGATGCGGTCCCAGGTCGTTGCGATGGTCGCCACGGCGAATCTCCTCGAATGTATATCTTCGATTGTATCGTCAATCTGACGGATGGTGCTTCGTCATTTACGTGGTAAATCCGAAGAAGCCGCGCTGATTGGCGCCGATATCGAAGGATCGTCGATGGACGTCATGGATCGCAAATTGCTACGCGTGCTGCAGGTGGACGGGCGCATCACCAACCAGGCGCTGGCGGAGCAATGCGGCCTTTCTCCCGCCGCCTGCTTCGACCGGGTCAAGCGCCTGCGCGCGAGCGGGGTGATCAAGGGCTATGCCGCGCTGATCGATCCGAAAAAGGCCGGCCTCGCGCTGATGGTATTCATCGAGGTGCTGCTCGATCGCACCACGGACGATGTCTTCGCCGCCTTTGCCGATCATGTCGCGCGGCTGCCGGAGGTGCTGGAATGCCATATGGTGGCGGGCGGATTTGATTATCTGCTCAAGGTTCGCGTCAGCGATATGGATGCCTATCGCCTGTTCCTCGGCGGCACGCTGGTCGCGTTGCCCGGCATCCGCGAAACCCGCACCTATGCGGTGCTGGAGGAAGTGAAGACGACCACCGCGCTGCCGATCTGACCATGGCAGCGCGGCGCCGGCGCGGGATGGACTTGTTAGGCCGGGAAAGGGGCGGCCCCGGCCCGCGGGCCGGGGCTGGCGGGATCAATATTCGAACGTCACCGAAGCCTTGACCGTACGCGGCGAGCCCTGGAGCAGATAGCCGCCGAACGCCGAATACCAGTAGCGACGATTGTCGATATTCTCGGCGCTGAGGCGCAGCGTCACCGGATGTTCGTCAGCGACGAGCACGTAGCGCGCGCCAAGGTCGAAGCGGGTCCAGCTCGGCAGTTCTTGCGCGCTCGCGGTGGCCGACGGGATGTTGATCATCTGCTTGCCCGTCACCACGACGCGGGCGGTAAGCGTCATCTTGTCGAGGAACGGCGGTACGATCTCGGTGCCGAAATTGACCTGGTAATCGGGCACGCCGATCGCCTTCTTGCCATTGTTGACACCGTTCAGCGATCTGGTGATCTTCGCATCGTTGATGGTGAAGCCGCCGATGAAGCGCAGCCAGTCGGTCGGTTCGCCGTTCGCGGTCACCTCGATGCCGCGGTTGGTCTGCTCGCCATCGACCACGAAGGTCACGAGCGTCGAGCTGCCCGTGACCGGCTGGTTGAACGTGCTCGGCTGCCTGGTCTGGTAGAGCGCGATGGTACCGGTCAGGCCCCTGATCGCCAGCTTGGCGCCTGCCTCATACTGGACCGACCGGAATGGTTCGAAGATCTCCCCGGCATTGGTCGTCGTCGCGTTGTTGGGGGCGACCGGCCCCTGCACCAGCGCTTCGATGCGGTTGGCGTAGAAGGACAGGTGGACGGTCGGCTTGACGATCACGCCGACCACCGGGGTGGTGGCGCTCTTGTCGTAGCGCGTGGTCCGCGCCAAAGTCGTGCGATTATAGGCATCGACGACCATGTTCTGCCGCCGTGCGCCGACCGTCACCAATACCTGGTCGTCGATCACGCCGATCGTGTCGGAGACGAAGACGCTCTTGAACTCGCTGGTCGAGACGCGCGGCAGGACGGAGAAGCTCCCGCTGACGAACCCGGCCGTGGTCGAGTTCGGGGGGCGGTCGACGACCATCGCGTTGTAGAGATTGGTGCAGAACGACGTGGCCGAGGCCCCGCACGCGGCGCGCACGCTGGTCGGGAAGGCGCCGAACGCGAAGGAATTGCGGTTCTCGGTATAGTTGACCGAAGCGCCGGCATTGAACTCGTTGCTGATGCCCGCAACGCTGAACTTGCCGCGAATGCCGGCCTGGCCGCTCTCGTTATTGTCCTCGCGTGGCACGTAGAGCCGGCTCGCGGTGGCTGCGCCCGTCGTCGCGTTGGTCACGGTCAGCGTCGAATAATCGCCCTTCTCGGCGCCGTCGCGGAAGCCGGCAGCGGCATAGAGCATCCAGCCCTTGGCGATATCGAGCTCGACCCGCGAAAGCGCATAGATGTCGCGCAGCTTGGTGAAGGTCCAGGGCTGGCCATAATTGTCATTGGCCCGCGGTGCCCGCGGCACGGCGATGTTGTTCGCCAGTCGCACGGTGGGGCGGCTCCAGCTTGCCTCCTGATTCTCATAGCCGAAATCGAGGAAGAAGCGGCCGGGCCCCTTGCGGAAATCGAAGCTCGCGCCGGCGACCTTCACCGCGCGATGGTCGTTGTCGATCGCTGAATCGCCCGAGCGATAGACGGCGTTCACGCGGATGCCGAATTCCTGCTCGGGTCCGAAGCGGGTGCCGAGATCCACGTTGCCGCCGAAAACGCTGTCCGCGCTGTAGCTCGCGGTGGCGCGGAACAGGGTCTTCTTGGCGCGCTTCGGGATCAGGTTGATGCCGCCGCCCACGCCCGATCCACCCGGTGCCGCGCCGAACAGGAAGGCGCTCGCGCCGTTGAGCACCTGCACGCTGTCATAGAGTTCCGGCGAGACGATCTGGCGCGGCGTCACGCCGTACAGCCCGTCGATCGAGACATCGTCGCCATTCAGCGCGAAGCCGCGGATCACGAACAGTTCGGACTGGTTGCCCGAGCCATAGGTGGTGCGCACCGATGGGTCGTTTTCCAGCACGTCGCCGATCGTCTCGGACTGCTGGTCGAGCACGAGCTGCGCGGTGTAGCTGGATAGGTTGAACGGGGTGGAAAGAGCATCCTTGTCGCCCAGCACGCCGATCGAACCATCGCTGACCACCTGCTTTTGTGCCTGCTGCGCGGTGACGACGATGTCGGCCGACGATCCCTCCTGGCTTTCCTGGGCGGAAGCGGGAGCGGCAAACGCCAGCATGGCGGCAATGGCCGCCAGGCTGGTTCCCGTGGCGATGGATGAAGGCATGATGGTCCCCAGTTACAATTCCGGCCGGCCGGCGCTTTTCGCGCCCTGGCCTGCGCTCGCTATTGAGCCCGCCCCTGATGCGGCTGAGGGTACAATCCGTCCCCCGCTCGGCCCGTAGAACATCCAATTTGGGGATAGTTCAGGGACCAACGGGCCGACATCCGAAACTTTGGCGCTGTCGCGATGGTGCCTGGCATCGTTGCCGGTAACCTCTCCGGGGTGATCCAGATCAAGTACCGGCGGTGGCCGTCATCCCCGGTGCTCAGCGCGCCGTCGCCCGCAGTGCCCGTACCGCATCCTGTGCTTCATTCTCGGTAAGGCTGGCAAAGCCGATCCGCAGCCCCCGTTCCGCCTCGTCGCTGGTCACGAACGAAGCCGACGAAGCGAAGCGCAGGCCGAGCGCGGGCGCCCGCGTCTCGATCCGGTCGAGGTCGGCGCGCTCGCGAAAGCGCAGCCAGAAGGCCAGGCCGCCATCGGGCATGGTATAGTCGACCAGGTGGCCCAGTTCGGCATCGATCAGGGCCGCAAAGGATTTGCGCCGCCGGGCATAGACCTGCAGCACCTTGCGGGCATGCCGCCGGAGCGCGCCATTCTCGATCAGCTCCGCCGCCGCATCCTCGGTCACGGTGTTCCCCATGCCGTCGGTCAGCGAGACCATATGGGCGATCGCGTCGATCACGGTCGGGGGCGCGGCGATATAACCGATGCGCAGCGCCGGCAGCAGCAGCTTCGAGAGCGATCCGACATAGATCACCTGGCCCGGCGCATAGCCTGCCATCGGCAGCAGCGGCTGCGATTCGAAATGGAATTCATGATCGTAATCATCCTCGATGATCGCGAAGCCGAACTGACGGGCAAGGTCGAGCAGGCGCAGCCGGCGCTCCGGCCGAAGCGCGACCGTGGTCGGGAACTGGTGGTGCGGCGTGACGAAGACGGCGCGCACGCCATGCTTGCGGCACGCGGCCTCCACATCGTCGACGTTGATCCCGTCGCCGTCCAGGCGCACCGGCACCACCTTCGCCCCGCACGCCCGGAACGCCGCCACCGCCGGTTCATAGGTCAGTGCCTCGACGATCACGGCATCCCCCGGCTTCACCAGCACCTTGGTCGCCAGGAAGATGCCGTTCTGGCTGCCGCGGGTAATGCAGATATTGGCCGCGGTAACGGGCAGGCCGCGCTGGCTCTTCAGCATCGCGGCGACGCGCTCGCGCAATGCCTCGGATCCACGCGGGTCGCGATACTGGAAGCGATTCTGATGCGAGGCCTGCTGCACGGCGGTGCGATAGGCCCGCGCCAGATATTCGGCCGGGAACAGTCGTCCGTCCGGCGCGCCCTCGTCGAGTTTCAGCCCGGTGCCGCCGGGCAGGGCGAGCGGGCGCGCGGGCGGGGTGGCAAAGCGATAGGCCGGCATGACACGCGCATCCATCGGCTGCGGTGCCGCCGCTGCGCTCGGGGCCTGCACCGGGCCGGGCAGCGACATCGAGATCATCGTGCCCCGCGTGCCGGCCGAATCGAGCCAGCCCTGGGCGATCAGGTCCTCATAGGCGAGCACGACAGTCTTGCGATTGACCCCCAGTGCTGCCGCCAGTTCGCGGCTGCTGGGAAGAAACGTGCCGGATGTCAGCCGCCCCCGCTCGATGTCGCGGATCAGCGCCTGGATGATCTGCATATAGACGGGCACGTCTCGGGACGTATCGATTCGCTCGCTCAGCGACACTTTCCATGGACGCAGCATTGGACCCAACCTGATTGCGGAACGGCACCATGGACCGGTCCAGCACCTAATAGCAAATGTCCCGCGCGTCGCATGCTTGGTCCCGCGTGCGTTTTTCTATTGGCGCTTGCGGCCGCGCCGCCTGCCGGGGAAGAAAAGGCTGAAGACGGGGGCTTTGCGTGCGCGAACGGCAACAGAAACGGACGATCGGCGATGATGCGCGGCGCGCCTGCCCGGGCATCGTGGCGTGATCGACATCTTCGATCACTATGCGGACCGCGACGTCAGCGACCTGATCGGCGAATATCCGCTGGCATGGCTTTGCGCCCGTGACGGCCGGGCGGAGCATGCCAGCCTGTTGCCGCTGCTTGCCGAATGCGATGCCGCGGGTGGGCTCACGCACCTGGTCGGTCATATGGCGCGCCGCAATCCGCTGTTCGAAGCGCTGAGCGCCGATTGCCGGGCACTCGTCCTGTTCAACGGGCCGGGGGCCTATGTTTCGCCGGAACACGCGCAGGTCCGGAACTGGGCACCGACCTGGAATTTCGCGCAGCTGCGGATCGAGGCCGAGATCGTCTTCGAGCCGGAGCAGACCGACGCGGCGCTCGACCTGCTCGTCACGGCGATGGAAGCCGATCGTCCAGCCCCTTGGCAACCGCGGGAACTGGGCGAGCGCTATGCGCAGATGCGCACCGCAATCATTGCGTTCCGGGCCAGGGTCACCGCCGTCCGCGGCCGGTTCAAGCTGGGGCAGGACGAGAGCCCCGACGTGCTCCGCGCCATCCTCGAAAACCTGCCCGACCCGGCGATGACCCGCTGGATGCGCCGGTTCAATACGGGGCGCATCTGATGCCGCGGCGGGCCCTGGCGCTGCTTGCGGCACTGACGGCGCTTGCGGCCCCTGCGTCCGGCAAGACGTCGACCGTGCCTGCGGGGTTGCCGCTGGCACCGGCCCGGCAACTCAGGATCGACACCAGCGCCGGCACCTGGATGTCGCTGGACCTCTCGCCCGACGGCCGCACGATGGTGTTCGACATTCTGGGCGATCTCTACACCATGCCCGTATCGGGCGGCGAGGCGACCCAGCTCACCAGCGGCCTCGCTTTCGACACGCAGCCGGTCTTCTCGCCCGACGGGCGGTGGATCGCCTTTGTCAGCGATCGTTCGGGGGCCGACAATCTGTGGGTCGTGCGCGCGGACGGCAAGGAGGCACGCCAGGTCACCCGCGGCGATGACGATACCGTGCTGGCCTCGCCCGCGTGGAGCGCCGACGGCACCGCGCTGTTCGTCAGCCGCTACCACGCCGACCTCAACAATTATGAATTGTGGCGCTATCCGCTGACCGGCGCGGGCGAGATTATCGCGCCGATCCGCAGCGCACCCGCGACGCCGCGCAGCGAGTGGCACAGCAGCCTGGGCGCCATCCCTTCGCCCGACGGCAAGTCGCTGTTCTACGAGCGCCGGATCGGCGGGCTCGATTTCGACGCGATCGATGCCTGGACGATCGTGCGGCGCGATCTGGCGAGCGGCGTGGAGGTGCCGGTCATCACCGGATCGGGCGGCCGTGGCGCGGATCGCGAGACCTTCTTCCGGCCGATCCTGTCGCGCGATGGCCATTTGCTCGCCTATGCGACGCATGTCGCCGGCCGGACCGATCTGCGCGTCCGCGATCTCGCCAGCGGTTCGGATCGGCTGCTCGCGTCGGGGATCGACCGCGACCAGCTCGAATCCTCGATGTGGCAGGACATCCTGCCGCGCTACGCATTCACGCCCGACGGCACAGCGCTGATCCTCAGCCGTGAGGGCGGCTTCCAGCGGATCGCGGTCGATACGGGCGTTGCCACTGCCATTCCCTTCCATGCCGCCTTGCGCGTCGACGTCGCCCCTTCCACCCGCGTGCGCGTTCGCGAGGAGACGGGGCCGGTTCGGGCTCGCCTGCTCCAGGCGCCGGTCGCCGCACCCGACGGCAAGCGCCTCGTCTTCTCCGCGCTCGGCGCGCTCTATGTCCAGCGGCGCGGCGCAGCGGCCCCAGTCAAGCTCGCGACGCCCGGCGATCCCGTCTTCCAGCCCAGCTTCAGCCCGGACGGCAGCCGGATCGCCTATGTCAGCTGGAGTGAGGCGGCCGGCGGATCGGTCTGGACTATCGCTGCGGACGGTAGCGGCGCGCCCACCAGGATCAGCGATCTCCCGGCCTATTACAGCAACCCGGTCTTCACGCCTGATGGTGCGAGCATCCTGGCGCTGCGTTCGCCGCAGGCGGCGCGCCAGAATATGGGCTTCGAATTCGGCAAGCTCCGCGAGGGCGATCTCGTCGCCTTCCCCGTCGCGGGTGGCGCCCCGCGGATCGTCACCCATGGCCGGATGGGCGGCCGCCCGCATTTTTCGATTGCGGCAAACACAGCCTATCTCATGGGTGTCGACGGCCTAGACGCGGTCGATCTGTCCTCTGGCGCCCGCACGCGCGTCGCCCGGGTGACGGGCCCGGGCTATTATTTCCAGGAAGGCAGCGTGCCGGTCGACGACATGCGCGTCAGCCCGGACGGCAAGTGGCTGCTCGCCCAGATCGTCCAGCAGCTTTACCTGCTGCCCATGCCCGGCAAGGGCGATCCGGAGATCGATCTCGCCGACACGAAGGTGCCGGTCCGGCGCCTGAGCGATATCGGCGCGGACTATTTCGAATGGGAAGCGGACGGCAGCATCGATTGGGCGGTCGGCAACCAGCTGACCCGGCTGGCCCCCGATGGCCGGCGCGAGACCCAGGTCGTCGCGATCGAACTGCCGCGCGACCGGCCGGGCGGCAGCCTCCTGCTCAGCAATGCGCGCGTGTTGACCATGGCCGGCAGCGATCGCATCCTCGATCATGCCGACATTCTGGTCACCGGCGACCGGATTGTCGCGGTTGGCCCGCACGGCAGCATCGCCGCGCCGCCCGGCGCGGCCATCCGCGACGTCGCGGGAAAGACGGTCCTGCCCGGCTTCATCGACGTTCATGATCATATCGGCGAAGTGCGCCGCGACGTCCTGAGTTTCGAGGACTGGGGCCTGCGCGCGCGCCTTGCCTTCGGCGTCACCACCAGCTTCGATCCCTCCACGCTCAGCATCGACATGCTGGCCTATCAGGATCTACTCGACACGGGCGCAATGCTTGGCCCAAGGCTGCGGTCGACCGGCCCCGCGATCTTCTCGATGAACCGCTTCACGTCGCTCGATCAGGTCCGCGCGGTGATGCGCCGCTATCGCGACGCCTATGGCCTGCGCAACATCAAGGAATATCGCACCGGCAGCCGGCGCGTGCGCCAATGGGTCGCGATCGCCGCCCGCGAGTTCGGCATGCTGCCCACCACCGAGGGGGCGATCTCGATGAAACTGGACCTCACCCAGATTCTCGACGGGTTTGCCGGCAACGAACATGCGCTGGCCGCCGTACCGCTCGGTCGCGACGTGGTCGGCCTGCTCGCGGCAATGCGCACCAGCTACACTACGACGCTGATGGTCACGAACAGCGGGCCGCCCGGTGCCGACTGGTTCGTCACGGCGCGCGATCCGCAGCATGATGCCCGCACACGGCATTTCTGGCCGCCCGCCATCATTGCCCAGAAGCTGACGGATCGTCCCTGGCAGCCGCTCGATGCCTATCGCTTCCCGATCATCGCGACGGGCGCCGCCGCCGTCGCGCGCGCGGGTGGCCTGATCGGCATGGGCGCGCATGGCGAGGTTCCGGGCATCGGCTTCCATTGGGAGATGGAGGGCCATGCGATGGGCGGCATGACGCCGCTCGCGGTGCTCCACGCCGCCACCGCCGGCTCGGCCGAGACGATCGGCCGGCTCGACGATCTCGGTACGATCGAGCCGGGCAAGCTGGCCGACCTGGTGATCCTCGATCGCGATCCGCTGGTCGATATCCGCAACACGCAGAGTGTCGCGCAGGTGATGCGGGGTGGGCGCCTGTACGCGGCCGACACGCTCGATGAAATCTGGCCGACCCCGCATGCGCAGCCCGCTCCCTGGTTTGCGGACAAGGCGGCACCGGCGCACTGGCTTCCGGCAAGACCATGACAGTGCTGCTGATCGGCTGCGGCCGCATGGGTGGCGCGCTCGCCCGCAGCTGGGTAGGCGGGCAGGAGGTGCTCGTGTTCGATCCGCATGCGGCGCTTCCGCCCGGTGCCACGCGCGTCGAGCATATCGAGGCGGCGACCCTGCCCGAGGATCTCGTCGTGGTGCTCGCGGTGAAGCCGCAGATGCTCGGCGTCGTGTTGCCGATGCTGCGTCCGCTTGCCGAACGCGGCGGGCTGTTCCTCTCGGTCGTGGCCGGGGCAGGGCTGCAGCGCCTCGGGCGGGATCTGGGCGGCACCGGGCGAATCATCCGCTCCATGCCCAATACGCCCGCCGCGATCGGTCGCGGGATCACCGCCGCCGTCGCCGGGGCCGCTGTCACCGAGTCGGATCGCGCGCTCGCCGATGCCCTGTTGCGGGCGGCGGGCGAGGTGGTCTGGCTCGATGTCGAGGCCGATCTCGATCTCGTCACCGCCGTGTCGGGCAGCGGGCCGGCCTATTTCTTCCGCTTTGCCGAGGCGCTCGCGGCTGCCGGCGTCGCGGCCGGCCTCTCGCCCGAGATCGCGATGCGGCTCGCCCGCGCCACCTTCACCGGGTCGGCGGGGCTGGCCGACGCCCGCCCCGAATCCCTCGCGGAACTCCGGGTCGAGGTGACGAGCCCCGGGGGCACGACTGCGGCCGGGCTCGCGCAGCTCGACGCGAAT
>CAISGR010000024.1 GCA_903884945.1 uncultured bacterium | reverse complement strand
CTAGACCGGGCAAAAGGCGTGGGCGCGCTTCGTCCCGCTTTCCGCCGTCTTGATATAGATGCTGGGCATGCCGCCGCTCAGCCGGAAATCCCCGATCGCGGCGCGGACGATAACACGATAGGCGGCGCCCGTGAGCTGCTGGCAATCCTGGCAGTGACAGACGCAGGTGGTTTGCGGATCGACCTCCGCCTCATACCGGATATTGCCGCAGTGGCAGCTTCCATCGACCTTCATCACGGCCATCCCCTATCGATCAGGCGCGGCTGTGCCGCCGGGCGCGACAAACACCCGTCCGCGCCACGGATCAAGCGACAAGCGACCGATCAGACCGCCGCGAGCGCCGAATGGCGGCGGCTTGCCTCAGTCCAGTCGACTGCCTTGAGCCAGGCATCGACATAGGCAGCTGCCTTCGCCCCATAGTCGATCGCATAGGCATGTTCATACATGTCGAGCGCCAGGAGCGGCGTTCCCCCGGCGAGCGTCATGGTGTGATCGGCGGCCCATTGGTTGACGAGGCAGCGATCGCGGTGGCTCCACACCAGCAGCACCCAGCCCGACCCGCCGCCAAGCGCCTTGCCCATCGCGGCAAATTGCGCCTGCCAGCGATCGTGGCTGCCGAAATCGCGCTCGATCGCAGCGGCGAGCGGCGCGCCCGGCCGATTCGGCGCGCCGAGACCGGCGAAATAGAGCTCATGCAGGATCATCGAGTTCCATGCGATCAGCTCTTCGCGCTTCAGCCCGTTGATCGCGAAGCCGGGCGCGGTGGCTGGATCAAGCGCCGCGACCTCGCCGGCAATCGCGCCGAGCCGCTTCACCGCGCCGACATAATTATTGCCGTGATGGCTGAGCAGCAGCTTTTCGGACAGGCCGGCGATCGCGGCGGGGTTGAACGGCAGCGGCTGCGGCGTGAACACCCGGGTGGCGGCGGGCAGTGGCGCAGCGCCCGCCATGCCTGGCAGCATGACACCCGCGCCGGCACCGAAAGCGGCGCCGGCCGCCAGGATGCTGCGGCGATCGATGGTCGAATTGGGCATGGCTTTTCTCCGCAAGATCAAGGGACATCAGGTCGTCGCCCCGGCAAGATAGAGCAGCACGCCCGCCGCCGCGGTGACGGCCAGGGTGGGGATCGTGCCCGCCTTGAAGCGCAGCACGGCGAGGATCGCGGCGACCGAGAGCACCAGCGCCCAGGGCTCGACGCTCGCCAGGCGCGGGAGATCGAGGTGCAGCGGGCCGGCCCGGAACGGCTGCACCTCCCGGAAGACAGTGTGGATCGCGAACCAGAGGGCGAGATTGAGCACCACGCCGACCACCGCCGCCGTGATCGCGGAGAGCGCACCCGCGACCGCGGGATTGCCGCGCAGCCGCTCCACATAGGGCGCGCCGAGGAAGATCCACAGGAAGCAGGGCAGGAAGGTGACCCAGGTGGCGAGCAGGCCGCCGAGCGTGCCGGCAAGCAAGGGCGGCAGCAGCCCCGGGGAGCGATAGGCGCCCATGAAGCCGACGAACTGGAGCACCATGATCAGCGGGCCGGGCGTGGTTTCCGCCATGCCGAGCCCGTCGAGCATCTCGCCCGGCTGGAGCCAGTGATAGGATTGCACCGCTTCCTGCGCGACATAGGCGAGCACGGCATAGGCACCGCCAAAGGTGACCAGCGCCATGGTGGAAAAGAAGGTGGCGATCTGGCTGAAGACATCGTGCGGCCCGCGCCAGAGCAGCAATGCCGCAACCGGCGCCAGCCACAGCACGAGCCAGATGCCGGCGATCCGCAGCGATTCCCGGCCGCGCAGCCGGGCATGGGCGGGAAGCTCCTCGCCGAGCACGGTATCGCGGTCCTCGACGATCGGCCCCTTGCCCGCGCCGTGCCCGCCGCCGACGCGGAACGCCGCCAGCCCGGCCCGCCCGCCGAGATAGCCGGCCAGGCCCGCCGCCAGCACGATCAGCGGGAAGGGAATGCCCAGGCAGAAAATCAGCAGGAAGGCGATGGCGGCGATGGCCTGCATCACCCGGTTGCGGAGCGCGCGCGCACCGATCCGCACCACCGCCTGGAGGACGATGGCGAGCACCGCCGCCTTGAGCCCGAAGAACAGCGCGCCGACGATGCCGAGCCTGCCATAGAGCGCATAGATCCAGCTGAGCGCCATGATCGCGATCAGGCCCGGCGCGACGAACAGGGCGCCAGCGATGATGCCGCCGCGCGTCCGGTGCATCAGCCAGCCGATATAGGTGGCGAGTTGCTGCGCCTCCGGCCCGGGCAGCAGCATGCAATAGTTGAGCGCGTGGAGGAACCGGTGCTCACCGATCCAGCGTTTCTCCTCGACCAGGATGCGGTGCATCACCGCGATCTGCCCGGCCGGGCCGCCGAAGGAAAGCGCAGCGATGCGCAGCCAGACCCAGAAGGCCTCGCGCAGCGGGACCGGGCCCGCCGCGGCGCGGGCCGGTTCGGCGGCAAGCGTCGCGCTCATGCCGGCCCCCGCGGCCTGGCCGGCTGGTGCGAGGCCCAGTCATGCGTCTCGCCGGTGGCATCGCGACACCATCGGTAGAGCGCGTCATAGACCGCCATGCCGGCATCGAGCTGCGCGAGATCGTCACCGTGCAGGCGGGACAGGCCAAGCGACATGGCGAGCAGGCCAGCCGCCTCGGGCGCGAGATCGGGTCGTGCCGTATCGGCGCCGCGCACGATCGGCGCGAGCCGGGCGAGCGGCGCGACACCGCCAAGCCCGAATCCGGCGACCATGGCATCGAAGGTGCAAAAATCGCCCCGATGCGTCCAGCGCACCCCCTCGCCTTCCACGTCGAAAGGCGTCGCGCCCATCTGCGCGGCGACGCCCGGCACCTCGGCCGCGGGGACGAACAGGAACAGCGCTGTCGGATCGACGAAGCGCCGGATCAGCCAGGGACAGGCGATCCGATCGACCTTGGGCCGGGCGCGGGTGACCCAGAGGGTACGCCCCGCGCCGTCGCGCGGCGGGACGGCCGACGCATCGACCAGCGGCAGGCCGGCGGCGGCCCAGCCGCGCAGGCCGCCATCGAGAATTTCGGCATCAGCCCCGGCCTGTCGCAGCCAGGCGGCCACACCGTGATCGGGCGCACCGCCGGCCTGACCGACGACCACGACCGAGCGGCCGGCGAAATCGCCGGCCCAGCCCGGCGTGGCGGCAAGCGCGCGACGCAATGCGCCCGGAATGAAGCGGGGTTCGGCGGCATATTCGGCATCGCTGCGGATGTCGACGATGGCGGGGCATTGGGGCGTGCCGACCAGGCGAGCGAACTTGTCGGCGGCAATGGCGTTGATCGCGGGCATGGAGCGTCCTCAGGCAGAGCGGGACGCGATACTTCAGCCTTTCGCCTCATGGGGAGATCGCAGTCCCCATGCCAGCAAAAGGCCGCCTCGGGACGATTCTGTCAAGGCGCTTCGGCGGCCGGCCCGCGAGAATATCTTCGACCGAATGGAGATCGGGCTACGAACGGTGGAAAGCATGCGTCGCAGGGGGCGCGCCCGACCGCCTCGACACCGCCCCCCGAGGCGACTAGGCGGCGATGATGGAGCAATCGCCCGCCGACATTGCCAGCCGGACAGTCGTCGCGAAGTGGCTGCGGCCCTGAGCGCCGGCCTCGAATCTCCACCCATGCCCCGAACCGTTCGCAGTCGTGCCGCGCTCGCGATCGCCTTCATCGCGGCGATGGCGCTGTTCTTTCGCGGGCCGATTCTCAGCGGGTTCGATCTCGGCTTCGGGGATCGCGCCGACGGGATGATCGAGATCAGCATTCTCGAACATTGGCGCAACGTGCTGAGCGGCGCCGCCACCTGGAACAGGACCGGCTATTTCCACCCCTATGCCGGCACGCTCGGCTATAATGACGGCTATTTCCTCTACGGACTGGTCTATTCCTTCTGGCGGCTGTTCGCCGACCCCTTCCAGGCCGACACGCTGAACATCCTGACAAGCTGCGCGACCTTTGCCGGCTCGACGTGCGGCAAGCCCGTCCCCGGACCCGCATCCCCGGCTGAATCAACGCGCGGTGATGTCGCGCACGTTCCATAGGGCGGGAAGCGACGCCGGCGCCCGGGCCCGGCATAGCCCAAGGCCTTGTTCGCCACACCGACAGGCCGGGCAGGACCCGGCTTCACTCGCCCGCCAGCATCTGGCCCGCCGGCTCGGCACGGCGCCTTGCGCCATCGCGGGCGCGGTGCGCGCGGGTACGGACGGGTGCCCAGCGGCAATTGCCGGGCGCGAAATCCTCGTGCGGATCGGTGCGCACGAGCATGCGGCCGGGCGGGCGCTCCCCCATATCGGCGAGAAAGGCCTCGAAATCAGCGCGCCAGCCGGGGCAGACGCGGATGCCGCGCCCGCCAAAGTCCCGATAGCGCGGCGATGCGGGATTGGTGCAGAACGTGTTGATCTCCTGCCATGCGCGATAGGTGGGATCGTGGCGCCGCCGCGCGCGGCGGCCATGCCGGAGCAGCCGCGCCGCACAGACCTCCCGGTGCAGGCATCCGCAACTGGCGGTCTTGCCGGCGCGGACGGCGGTGCCGTCGACCGTCGTCTCGTTCCCGCAATCGCAGCGGAAGCGCCAATGCGCATGGCCGCCGTGCCGGTGGGAGAAATCGATCCCGACCAGCCGGCCATAGCGCAGGCCGGTCATGTCGATCCTGATCTTGCGGCCCATCCGGACTCCTTCCCCGCGCCACCGATGCCGTGAAGGTCAGTATCGGGCGCGGATGCTCGCGAAGAAGCTGCGCCCCGGCTCCGGAAAGCCATCGACCAGCGTGTAATTATCATCGAACAGGTTCTTCACGCCGACGCCGAGCGTGACCGTGTCCAGCACCGTCAGGTCGACGCGCAGCCCGCCATTCACATAGGCGCCGGTGCGATAATAGACGATCGGCGCGATATCGGTGACGGTCCAGCGGTCGGACGCGATCTCGAGGCTCGGCACGATGTGCAGCCGGGAGACGGGCGCGACATCGGCATAGAGGAACGCCTTGTGCGTGGGCACGTCGGTGGGGCGGAAGGCGGCGTTCGACGGATCGTGCAGGTCCCGGTGGGTATAGGTGTAGTTGCCGCCGACCGAGATCGCCGGGCTCAGCCGCGCGGAAAGCGAGATTTCGGCGCCATAATAGTCGCCGTCGCCGAGATTGCGGCTCTGCACCAGGCTCACCTGCGGGCAGGCACCGCTGGCCGGCGGCGTGACGCTGCCGGTACAGCTATAGGCGAGCGTCGGATAGGACACGATCGCATCCTCGACATGGCTGTAGAAGACCGCCCCCTCGGCCTGGACGGGGCCGATCGTACGGGTGGCGCCGATCTCGTAGTTGGTGGCGCGCTCGGGCCGCAGGTCCGGATTGGGGATCGACGTACCGAACCGCTGGCTGAAGCGCTCGAAAATGGTCGGGAAGCGGGCACGCGAGGAGATGCTGGCGTGGAGGCTGGTGGCGGCATCGGCCTGCCAGGCGACCTGGCCCTGCGCACTCCACGCCGCGCTGTTCCTGATCGGATAGGAATAGAGCGTGCTCGGCGTCGTGTTGGGGTTGCTGCCCAGCGGCGCGCCATATTCCTCGGCCTCGATCAGGTTGCGCCAGTCGAAACCGACGCCGGCGGTGAAGACCAGCCCGGGCGCGAGCGTCAGCCGGTTCTCCGCGGCGAGGCTGTAGGTCTCTTCGAGGTCGCGCTGGTTGGGCTCGGTCGTGCCGTTGGGGAGCGTCGCCGCGGAAAAACTCTGCTGCGATTCGTTGTGCTCGTCCCGGCGATATTGCGCGGCAAGGGTGAGGCGGTCAGCCGCGGAGAGGGCCAGCGCAAGCTCGGCGGAGCCGCCGATCGCCTCGTCATGATAGGGGCTGTTGAACGCCTTGGGCGTCACCTGGCTGTTCTCGGCCGCAGTGCTGAACGAGCGGAGCAGATTGTAGAAGCTGTTGCGATAGACGCGCGTCTTGAGCGTCGCGCTCTCACCGAGCGCCGTCGTCGACAGGAAATAGATGCTGTCGAGATTCCACGCCGGCCACGTCCAGTAGCGCTGCCCGGCAACGGGATCGGTGATGTGCAGCGGCGCGAGCTTCGCACCCTCCTGCCGCGTATAGCTCAGCGAATATTCGTCGGTGGCGTTGGGCGCGAAGCCGATCCTGGCGTTGACCCGCCAATCCTCGGTCCGCGACAGGCCGCGATGGCCGCCATCCTCGACCGAAGTCGGCCTGAACCCGCCGGCCAGATCCCAATGATCCTGGAAAGTCCGCGCATAGCTTGCCTGCGCATACCAGCGATCATGCCGGGTGCCGACCAGCCCGAAGACATTATACCCGGCATGTTCGGCGTCATGCCCGAGATTCAGCGTGCCCCGGGCTTCGACCTCCAGCGCCTTCACGGGCTTGCGGGTGACGAGGTTGACCGCGCCGCCCATCCCGTCGGGGCCGTTGAGCACCGACACATAGCCCTTGGCGACCTGGATCTCGGCGATGTCGGGGGTCAGGAAGCGGCCATAATCGAGCCGGTTGTCGGCCGGCAGGAACACGCGGATGCCGTCGATCGTCAGCGGCACCTGGAATCGGTTGAACCCGCGCACGAACAGCAACCGCTCGTTGCGCGAGCCGCCGCTGTTGCCGGCGGTCACCCCGGGGATCAGGCTCGCCGCCTCGTCCAGGCTGGTGCGGTTGAAGCTGTAGATCGCTTCCTGCCCGAGCGTGTCGGCGCCGACCGCGGCGCCCTTCGGACGGACCCCGGTGACGACGATCTGGCCCAGGCCGAAGGCGCTGTCGTCCGCTGCCTGGGCCGCCGGCGCGCCAGCCGGCGGCGCTGCCTCGCTCTGGGCGGACGCAACGCCGGGGAACAGCAGGATGGCGACGGTGGCGAGAAGGAAGATGCGCATCGAGAACCCTTTTACGGCCGCGATTGTTTGCGGTCCGACGGCTGTATATGGTGGGATATAGTACGCTGTATATAGCCGAATATAGCCTTCCAGAACGGATCCGCCCGATGATGAAAATGCTCGCTTTCGCCCTGTCCGCGGCGCTTTCCGCCGCATCCGCGCCCCCCGCCGCCGCGCAGGACATGGCGATGCCGCAGGGCGCGCCGGTCTGCCCCCGGGATGCCGAACCGATCCCGGCGACGCTCGCTGCCTGGGCCGACCGCAAGCCGCTGACCGCCGCGACGGACGAGGCGACGCTGGGCACGGCGGTGCTGGCGCCCGGGACCGCCATCGACCTCGCGCTCGCCGAGACGCCGGCGGTGACCTATCTCGTTCGCCCGTCGCACCCCGGCGGGTCAGTCAGCCATGGCGGCATGCTGCGCTTCACCATCGCCAGCGCCGGCACCTATCGCGTGGCGATCGGCTCGGGCGCCTGGCTCGACGTGGTGGCAGAGGCAGCATCGCTCGAATCGGTCGGGCATGGACATGGACCGAATTGCTCTGGGATCCGCAAGATGGTCGATTTCGCGCTCAAGCCGGGCAGCTATGTGCTGCAGATCGCCGGCAATGGCGAAGCGCATCTCCCGGTGCTGATCGCCAGGCTCGACTGACCGCGATGCGGCGGCGCCTGACGCTCGCGATCGCGGCGCTTGTCCTGACCGCCGCGACCGCACCATGGCAATGGACACTGCCGGCCGGGATGCGGGCGCCGCGCGTGCCCGCCGACAATCCGATGTCCGCGGCAAAGGTCGAGCTCGGGCGGCGGCTGTTCTACGATGCCGATCTGTCGGCCGACGGCACCATGGCGTGTGCGACCTGCCACGAGCAGCGCCGCGCCTTTGCCGACGGCAACACGACCCATGCCGGGGTGCATGGCGATCCCGGCCGGCGGAACGTGCCGGGGCTCGGCAATGTGGGGTGGATGACACCGCTGACCTGGGCCGATCCGCGGCTCACGACGCTGGAGGCGCAGGCAGTGGTGCCGGTCACGGGCACCACGCCGGTCGAGATGGGCATGGCCGGGCAGGAAAGCGAGATCGCGCGGCGGCTCGCCCGCGATGCCTGCTATCGCGCGATGTTCGCGCGCGCCTTTCCGGGGGATGGGGCGATCGACTTCCCACATGCCGCCAGGGCGCTGGCCGCGTTCGAGCGCGTGCTGATCTCGCTCGACAGCCCGTACGACGCCTGGATGCGCGGCGACCGCGCCGCCCTGCCCCCGGCCGCGACCGCCGGGGCAGCGCTGTTCCGCCGCGACTGCGGCGCCTGCCACTCGGGACCGCTCCTGAGCGACGGAAGGTTCCACCGGATCCTTCCGGCCTCCCCCGCCGACCCCGGCCTGGCGGAACGCAGCGGGCGGGCGGCGGACGCCGGCCGCTTCCGCACGCCGAGCCTGCGCAACGTCGCGCTGACCGCGCCCTATTTCCACGACGGATCGGCGCGGACGATGGCGGATGCCATCACCCGGCACCCGGGAAAGGCAGCCGCCCCCGCCGCCGACCTTGCTGCGCTGACGGCGTTCCTGACGTCCCTGACGGATCGACGGCTCATCGCTGACAAGGACCTCGCGCTCCCCGACCGGGCGTGCGGCATGCCATTGTGAAGAATCCGGGTGGCGGCGGGCGCTGGCGAAATGCCGCGCTTTCTGGAACAAGCCGGCAGAGGCGCGCGAACGGAAAGGCCGATGCCGGTGATTGCCCAACTGATCCTTGCCGGCATGGCGATGGCGCTGCCCGCCGCCGCGCCGCCGCGTACGGGCAAAGCCGTCGCGTGCCGCTACCCGGTGCCGGGCGGGGACATGACGCGCGCCCGCGCCTGCGGCTGGATCGACCGGCGCGGCCGGGCGCATCTCGACCCGCGCATCCTGGGCCGGATCGACTATGATCCCGCCGGCCTGGCCCCGGTGTGGCTGGGCGGGTGGCACTATGTGCGGCGCGACGGGCGGACCGCGCCGGTGATGGCCTATGACAATGGCGCCGAGGCCTTTTCGGACGGGCTGGCGCGATCGCGGATCGGCGGGCGGATCGGCTATATCGGCACTGACCTCGAGCTGGCGATCCCGGCGCAGTTCGACGGTGCCTTTCCGTTCGAGCATGGCCGGGCCGTGGTGTGCATCGGCTGCCGGCCACGGCGCTATGGCGAGCATCATTATTATACGGGCGGGCGCTGGGGCTGCATCGACCCGAGCGGACAGCCGCTGCGGCCGTTGCGCGTGCTGGCCGAGGGCGAGGGCGGCGCGGCGATGTGCGAGCCCCGGGCTTGATTCAAACCAGGCCGCGACGCGCCTAATCCCGGCGCATGGCTATCAGCATCACCGTCTGCAACCTTGCCCTGGGCGAGCTTCGGGCACCCGCCATCGTCGATATCGACGAGGCGACGACCGAAGCCGCCGAGTGCCGGCGTTATTATCCGCATTGCCTGAAACTGCTGCTCGAGCGGTTCGACTGGAGCTTCGCCGCGCGGATCGCCCCGCTCGCCGAGCTCGCCGCCAACCCGCGCGCCAGCGAATGGGCGCATGCCTATGCCCTGCCCGCCGACCTGGCGACCGCGGCGCGGCTGGTGCCGCCCGCCGGCGGCTGGGCCGGCGCCCCCGTCTGCAGCCCCGCCTCCGGCCCGGCGACGCCGATCAGCGGCCAGCCCTTCATCATCGAGAACGGCGTGCTGTTCAGCCAGGTCGCGAACGCCATCCTGGAATATAGCGCGCGCGACGTGGCGGAGGCAGCGATGCCGGGGCTGTTCATCGACGCGCTGGCCTATGCGCTCGCCGCGCGGCTGGCGGTACCGCTGCGCGACAGCCGCGAGGCCAAGGGGCAGTTGCTCCAGCAGGCCGAAGTGGCGGCGCAGCGCGCGATCGCCGACGATATCAACCGCCAGCCCAATCGCGCGACGAGCGCGCCGGACGAGGTGGCGATCGCGCGCGGCGCGGGCGCGGCATGCATGGGGGGCGCCGGCTGATGGCGTTGCGCACGGGACAGCCCAATTTCTCCAAGGGCGAGCTGGCCGAGGACCTGATCAGCCGAGTCGATGTCGCCGCCTATGCCACCGGCCTGAAGCGGGCGCGCAACGTGATCATCCTCAAATATGGCGGGGTGACCAAGCGGCCCGGCACGCGGCTCGTCGCCGAGGTGCAGGACGACAGCGCGCCGGTGCGGCTGATGCCGTTCCAGTTCTCGCTGAGCCAGACCTATGCGCTCGAAATGGGCCAGGGCTATATGCGCCCCGCCGCGCTGGGCGGGATGGTGATCGAGGACAAGCTGACGATCGACGCGATCACCCGCGGCGCGGCGACGGGGATCGCGGCGGCCTATCATGGCTATGCGGTGGGCGATCAGGTCTATTTCTCCGGGATCGACGGGACGATCGAGCTGAACGGCCGGATCGCGCGGGTGATCGCGGTGCCGGACGACCATCATTTCACGGTTGACGTGGATTCGACCGGGTTCGGCGCCTTCACCGCCGATCATGACGGGGCCACCCGCGCCGGCCCGCCGCCGCCCCCGCCACCCCCGCCGCCGGTGCCACCGCCCCCGCCCCCGCCACCTCCGCCCACCATCGGCGGCGGTGGCGGCGGCGGCGGCTTTTGCGTCGCCGACGACACGCCGATCCTGCTGGCCGACGGCAGCGAGATCGCGGCGCGGCTGCTCAGGGTCGGCACGCTGGTGCGGACGCAGCATGAGGACAGCCTCGAATGGGGAGATTATCCGGTCGAGGCGATCGAGCTTGCCTGGATGCCGGTGCTGCGCGCGACGATCGAGGGCGCGACGATCCGCGCGACGGCGGAGCACCGGTTCCGGATCGACGGCGCCTGGGTGCGGATGGACGCGATCGGGACCCCGGACGGATCGGCCTGGGTCGCGAAGATCGCCGTGGCGGAGGCGCACAGCTATGTCTCGGCAGGCGTGCTCAGCCACAACAAGCGGGCCTACGACCCGGATGTGGACGGGTCGCTGGCGTGAGGACGCAGTGGCCGCGACCGGTTCAGCCGGCGCTGAGGTGCTGGTAGAGGATCGCGCCGCCGATCGCGATCAGCGCGATGCCCCCCAGCACCTCGGCATAGCGGCCGAGATAGGGGCCCGCGTGCCTGCCGATCAGGACCCCGGCCGTGGCGACGACCGTGGTGACGCCGCCGATGATCAGGCAGGCGACGATGATGTTGACGTGCATGAAGGCAAGGCTGACGCCGACCGCCGTGGCATCGATGCTGGTCGCGAGCGCGGTCAGCACGAGCCGGGCGATGCCCGCCTTTGCCGGCGCCTCGGCCGCGCCCTCCCCGGGCGCCCGATAAGCCTGCCAGAGCATGTTCACCCCGACGCCGCCGAGCAGGACGAACGCCACCCAGTGATCGATCTGCGCGATCCAGCTGGCCAGGGCGAGGCCGACGGCCCAGCCGATCGCGGGCGTGATCGCCTCGAAGAAGCCGAAGACGGCGCCGACGCGCAGCGCATCGCGGAAGCGCGGGGAATTGCCGTTCGCGCCCTTGCCGATCGCAGCCGCAAAGGCGTCCACGGACAGGCTGAGGCCGAGGCCACCCAGCGTGATGATACCGGTCATGCGTCGCTATCCCCGGGGCCATCGACGAACGATGCGGTCCACCTCCGGCCCAAAGCGAGGTGTCGCATCGTTGGTCTGGCCGGGCCGGCACCTGGTGCGGCTGCCATCGCCACGAAACGGCCGGCGGCCGGTTTCGATCATGTTGACGATGGCCCCGCTGGAAGCGGGTGACTACTCCCCAAAGAGGCCTGCGCTCTACGGACGCGGTCGCGGTGCGTCAACCACGCCGCCGGCCGGATCGATTCAATCGCGGCCCGGCCGATGCCATTGTCCGCGAATGACCGCATTCCACCCGCGCCCGACGGCGCCAGCCACCGGGGCCATCGCATGAGCGTCGCCCGCCTCTATCGCGTCGGATCGCCGTTCAACGGCGCCGAGCTGGCCGAGCTAGACTATGAGCAATCGGCCGACACCATGTATTTCGCGCATCTCAACCACGCGCCGGCAAAGCTGGTGCGGGCGGGGCATAGCGACTGGACCTTCTCGACCATCGCCTTCGCGCCGACGATCGCCGCGCCGACCGGGCTCAGCCTGCTCTCGAACAACCCGAACACCGATTCGGCGAACAGCGGCAACGCCTATTTCCCGCAGACGCAGAAATATGTGGTGACGGCCGTGAACGACGTATCGGGCGCGGAGAGCCGCGCCTCGGCCCCGGTGGACAATGCCGGCGACCCCAACGACCTGACACTGAAACGCAACAGCAACCAGCTGAGCTGGTCGGCCGCGGCAGGCGCGACGCGCTACCGCGTGTACAAGGCCGACAACACGCAGGAATATGGCTATATCGGCTCGACCGAGAGCCTGTCGTTCGTCGACGACAATATCGGTCCGGACTATTCGGACGGGCCGCCGATCGGCGAGGATCCGTTCAGCGGCGCGGACGATCACCCCTCGACGGTGACCTTTTTCGAGCAGCGACTGCTCTGGGGGCGGACGGCCAGGCGACCCAACGCGATCTATGGCTCGCGGTCGGGCAGTTTCGAGAACATGGATATCTCGCGGCCGCTCAAGGCCTCCGACGCGCTGAGCTTCGCACTGGTCGCCGGGCGGGTGAACGCGGTGAACCAGCTCGTGTCGATGAACGACCTGCTGGCGCTCACTTCCGACGCGATCTTCAAGATCGAGGGCGGGCAGGCCGGCTATATCAGCGCGACCGACTTCGTGGTGCGGCGGCAGAACGGGCGGGGCTCCTCCCGCCTCTCCCCGCTCGTGATCGACAGCGTGTGCTTCTACCAGACCAGCGTCGGCAATGGCGTGCGCACGCTCGGCTATGAATTCCAGAGCGATTCGATCAACTCGAACGACGTGACGATCTTTTCGCCGCACCTGTTCCGCGGCTTCGACATCAAGGCCTGGGCCTATGCGCAGGAGCCGCGCTCGGTGATCTGGGCGGTGCGCAACGACGGCAAATTGCTGTGCTTCACCTGGGAACAGGAACAGCAGGTATGGGGCTGGACGCTGTGCGAGACCGACGGCCTGGTCGAGAGCCTGTGCGTCGTCTCGGAAGGAGCGGAGGACCGGCTGTACCTGACCGTGCGACGCGGCGGCAAATTGCTGATCGAGCGGATGGCTGCGGCGCGGTGGGACGATGTGGCCGACAGCTGCTTCCTCGACAGCGCAGTGACCTTCCAGTTCGAGACGCCGCAGGCGGTATTGCGCAATCTCCAGCATCTCGAGGGGCGGGCCGTTTCGGCGCTGGCGGATGGCGGGGTGGTTGCCGGGCTGGTGGTGGCGAACGGCATGGTCACGCTGCCCGAGCCCGCGCGCAAGGTGACGGTTGGCCTCCCCTACAGCGCGACGATCGAGACGCTGCCGCTCGCCTTCCAGGGCCAGGCCGGCTGGACGATCGCGAAGCCCCAGACCCAGGCCAAGGCAGTGATCCGGCTGATCGACAGCCGCGGCGTGAAGGCCGGCCCGACCGACGCGACGCTGGAGCCGCTGCGATCGCGCAGCAGCGAGCTGCCGGGCCAGCCGCCGGCGCTGATGACCGGGCTGTACGAGACCTATCTGCGCCCGGACATCAATGGCGGCGCGCGCATGGTGGTGCGATCGGACGATCCGCTGCCGATGACGGTGAGTGCGATCCATCTCGACCCGTCCGTCTCCGAATAGGCCGGTGATCGCGCTGGTCCCGGCGCGCGCCGTGCATGTCGGGCCGATCGCGGCACGGATGCGCGCGGCCGATATGACCGAATGCGCGGCGATGGGCCATGCGCCGAGACAGGCGCTGCGCGCAGGGCTGCGCGGCTCCTCGATCTGCCTGACGGCCATGGTCGACGGGCGCGCCGAGGCGATGATCGGGCTGGTGGTGACCAACGCGCTGTGCGGCGAGGGATCGCCCTGGATGCTGGGGACCGACGCGATCTACCGGCATCCGCGCGCGCTGCTGCGCGGCGGGCCGCCGCTGCTTGCCGCGATGCTCGATTCAACTGCGCGGCTGGAGAATCTAGTGTCTGCGGACAATGACCGCGCGATCCGCTTCCTGCGGTGGCTCGGCTTCACCATCGACCAGGAGGTACGCATGATCGCCGGAACCCCGTTTCATTCCTTCATGCTGGAGCGCGGCTGATGTGCGCACCCGTCGCCGTCGTCCTTGCCACCGCCTCGACCGCCATTTCCGCGACCGGCGCGGTCCTGGGCGGAATCGGCGCGCAGCAGCAGGCAAATTACCAGGCCGGCATCGCCGACCAGAATGCGCGGCTCGCCAATGAACAGGCGCGCGACAGCATCGACAACACCAACCTGGAGGCGCAGCGCCGCTATCGCGATCTCGCCCAGACCAAGGGCGCGCAGACCGCGGCGATGGCCGCGAACGGCGTGGACCTGAATTTCGGATCGCCGGCCGCGATCCAGAAGGACACCGCGATGATCGGTGCGGAGGATATCGGCCAGATCTACAAGGCCGGCAACGAGCGGACCAAGGGATTCGAGATCAACGCGTTCAACTATCGCTCCGAAGCGGCGGCGAACCGCGCCAAGGGCAGCGCCGCGCTGGCGCAGGGCATTTTCGGCGGGCTTTCGACTGCGCTGGGCGGTGCGTCGCAGGCGATGGGGATGAAGGGAAGCGGACTGGAAAAGACCCCAAAAACCAAGCTGCAAGCGCCGTTTCGCTATGAAGGGCCAACCGCAAATTGGGCGTAACCGCGGCGTATCGGTGACGAGCCCCCGCCTGTGCGGGGCGAGATCATGCCTCGAACACCGACCAACCAGTGCGGTGAACGAGTCGCTCCAGCGCCAGGGCGCCGAGCTGCGAGGTGCCGCGTGCATTGAGCCCCGGCGACCAGACCGCGATCGAGGCGCGGCCGGGCGCGATCGCCAGGATGCCACCGCCGACGCCCGACTTGCCGGGGAGCCCGACCCGGAAGGCGAATTCGCCGGAGCCATCATAATGGCCGCACATCATCATCAGCGCATTGATCCGGCGCGCCCGGCGGGTGGAGACGATCGAATGGCCGGTCGCCGGATTGATCCCGCCGGTCATCAGATAGCGGCCGGCAAGCGCGAGCTGACGGCAACTGAGCGCGAGCGCGCATTGGTGGAAATAGACGCCCAGGGTACGCTCGACCGGGTGATGGATATTGCCGAAGGCGCGCATGTAATTCGCCAGCGCGACGTTGCGGAAGCCGGTCTGCTGCTCGGCCTGGGCGACGCGTTCGTCGATGAAGATGCTGTCGTCATCGGCCAGCGCACGGACGAAGCGCAGGATCTCGCCGATCGCCTCGATCGGTTCGTGTCCGCCGAGCAGCACGTCCGCCACCACGATCGCTCCGGCATTGATGAAGGGATTGCGCGGAATGCCGGATTCGGTTTCGAGCTGGACGATCGAATTGAACGCACTGCCCGAGGGTTCGCGCCCCACACGCTCCCAGAGATTGTCGCCGATCGCGCCCAGCGCCAGGGTGAGGCTGAACACCTTGGAGATGCTCTGGATCGAAAAGGGTTCCTCCGCGTCGCCGGCGAGATGGCAGCTGCCGTCCACCTCGATCACCGCCATGCCGAACTTGTCGGGTGAGATCTCGCCGAGCACCGGGATATAATCCGCCACCGCGCCGCGACGGGGCGCCTCGGCCATCTCGGCCGCGATCTCGGCAACAATCGATTCAAGGGAAGCCATGCGCGTTGATAGCCCAGCGGCCACGCCCGATCACCCCGGCATGCGCGTCAGTCGAATTCGACCGTCAGCGCTTCAGCGAAGGCGCCATTCTTGCGCAGCCGTCCGGCAGCGCCAGGCGCACGGCGCAGATTGTCGCGCCTGAGCAGCGGCTTCAGCATCAGATGCAGCGTGGCGTTGTTGATGTGGATGCCGAAGCATTGGTGCAGGCCGTAGCCGAAATGGATATATTCGTGCGGCAGGCGGCGCGGATCGAAGGTCTCGGGATCCGGTACGCGGCGACCATCGCGCATCGCCGAGGCGAAGGCAGCGAGCACGGTCGCGCCGGCGGGAATAGTGCGCTGGCGCTTCGTGCCCTGCGCCACCGTCCAGTCCTTCAGCACGATGCGCGGCAGGCCGGGAGCAAGCGGATCGAAGCGCATCGCCTCGCGGACATAGCCGGCGAGCAGTGCGTCGTCGCCCGCGCGGGCCGCGGCCTGGGCGCCGCGCAGGGCATCGGGCCGCCGGAGCAATTGCTCCATCGCCTGCGGCACGACCATCGGCGGCTGGGGCGGCCCGCCGACGATGAAGCCCATCAGCGCGGTGCGGATCTGCGCATCGCTGAAACCCGGCTCGCCCGCCTTTTGGAGCGCGAGACAGCGCGCGAGCACATCATCCGCCTTGCCGGGCTTCGCACGGCGTCGCTCGATCTCGTGCTGGATATGATCGCGCAGCGCCGGGGCGATCTGGGCGACCTCGCCCAGCAGCGGCGCGTCGCTCGCGACGAACTGATATTCGAAGAGGCGCGTGCCCCACACGCGCAGGTCGCCGCCCGGTGGCGCGGGAACGCCGAAATATTCGGCGAGGAAATCGAAGGTGACGCGGCGCACCAGCGCATCGACCACCTCGATCCGCCCGCCCGCGCCGGCGACGATCGCCTCGGCCTGCGCCTCGACCTTCGCCGCGAGCGCCGGCAGGTCGTCGGGCCGGACGACCTTGCGCATCGCCGCGGTGTCAGCGCGATATTGCGCCGTGTCACCCATACCGAGGAAGAAGGGCTCGCCGCCCATGATGACGTCGAGCTTGTCCTTGTAGGGCACGCCGAAGGCCGGATCAGTCGCGAACACCTCGCGCACATCGTCATAGCGGGTGACGACATAGGTCTTGCCGAAGCGCGGGATCGGCTTCAGCCCGCGCAGCAGCCGGAAGCCGAAGGGCATCGCGCCCATCACTGCCTGCGTCACCAGCCGCTTGAAGCCCTTCGGCCCGGAGCGGAGCACCTCGGTGGAGGAGAGGACGCTCATAGCGACGCCAGATAGCTGAGCGCCGGCATGCTCGGCAGGAAGAAATAGTCGCCGCCGGCCATGCGGACGAAGGTTTCCACATCGACGATCCGGCGGAGCGGCTGTTCGTGGATCGTCATCGTGCCCTGCGGCCCGACCAGCGGATCGGTCTCGTCGAACAGCGTCGCGAAGTTCGGGTTGAGCAGCCAGGTCTGCTGCACGAATTCGAACTGACGCGCGATATCGGTGTTGAGGCAGATGAAGAGCAGGCCGCGATCGACCCCGTCCTCCTTGGGCGGCACGCTGATCGTCGCGCCATATTTGCGGCCGCGGCGCAGGATGCGATGGTTGTTCGCCGCGTCGAGCAGCGTCTGCTTCTGGTCCGGCGTGGGCGCGAGGCCATCGCGCGGGTTGGCGCGGCGGACATGCGAGCCGACCGGGCAGCCGATGCCGTGGAGATCGCGATCGTAGAAACCGAAATCATTCTCCGGCTGGCCATAGGCATTGGGCGGGAGATAGCCCGACGGACAGAGCAGGTGCCCCTTGGTACTGCGCCCGACCACGCGCTCGGCGAGCCAGGTGGTGGTGACATGGGCCGAGTGATCGGGATCGCGCGCACGGATCCGCGCGGCATTGTCACGCATCGATTGCCAGAAGGCGACGACATCCTGCTTCAGCTCGCGCACGACCATATAGCTGCCATCGAGACCGAAATCGCGAAAACCCTCGGCGAGCGGATGCGGCGGGAGGCCGGCGGCCTGCGCCTTGTCGTCATCGGGCACGATCGGCCCCGGGGCGCTTTCATGATGCCCGTTGAGATGGCCGAACAGGATCTCGCCGAGCGGGATGCCGTTCCACGGATCCCTGGCCGCCGGGGCGCCGTCGCTGAGGACGACGGCTTCGTCGTCATAGGGCATGGGTTGCGAAATGCCGTCGGCAAAGCCGAAATGCTCGCGGGCGACACCCTTCTCGTCCGGCCGGAGATCGAGCGGCAGGCGATGGACGACCTTTACCGCATGGGGCGCGAGTGCCGCCTCGACCTGCTCCGCCCAGGCTTCGGCGCTCACCTCGTCCTTGTCATAGAGCAGGAGCAGCGCGTGGACGGTGACCGGCGTGACGATCTGCTCCTCGCGGTGGCCGGTCGACGTCCGGGCGCGGGACTGGCCTTCCTCGACGCTTTCCAGCGCGCCGCGCTGCCTGGTGTTGGCGCTCCATTTCGGGCCGCCCTCGACGACGGTGCCGAGCCACTGGCCGTTGCGGCGATCACCGAGGCGGCGGAGCCGGTCTTCCTGGAACATGCCCTCGCGGTACGGCGCAGCGAAGGAATCGAGCGCTGCCTTGGGCAGGCCCATTTTCTCGAGACCGGCAAAGGCGAAGGACAGCGCCGTCGCCCGCGCATCGCGCCCGTCGGCATCGGTGACGGGCGCGATCGCGTGCAGTGCCTGGAGCCAGGCGCCGCCGCCCTTCCCCTTCCACGCGAATTCGAGGAACAGCGCGCGGCCGGTCGGGAGCGCGCCGAAGCCGCTGACCGCAAGCCCCTGCGTCATCGCGTCGTGCGGCGCCTTCAGCCGCCAGCTCGGCGGGCTGCCCTGCGGTGCCCCGCTCACAGGTCGTTGATCCACGCGGCGGCCTCCTTCTGCGTGAGCGATTTCCGGCGCAGCCCGTTGGCGATGCGGTTGTTGCGCTCGACCTGGTCGACGGTGAGGTTGGCATAGGCGCTGTACCAGAAGCGGCTGATCGCCATGGAGTGGCGCGCCCAGGCCTTGAACTTGCGGCCATGGCTGGCGCCGTCCTGGATCAGGAAGCGGGTCGCCGGAAAGCCGACGCCGCAGCCCCAGGCGAGCGTGAGCCCGGCATGCGCCTTTTCGATGAAATCATCGAGATAGCTTTCCCAGCTCTGATCGAAATTGCTGAAGAACATCAGGCGGCTGCCATTGTTGACGAAGGCCCAGTGCGCGAAATGCACGGTGCGCATGCTGCCGAGATACCCGTCCGTCGCCTTGACCCGCAGGAACAGGCCGAGCCCGAGATGGCCACCACGGATGATGATGGTGCGCAGCACCCCCGGCTTGATCAGCACGACCGAGCCCATATGGTTCTGCGGGATCCAGTCCTCGCGCTGCGCCATCTGGCGCATCACTTCCTCGTCCACCGGCGGCGCATCCTGCGACGAATCGCGCCGTTCGAGCCAGCGCAGCCAGGCGAGGATGCCGGTAACCGTGAACGGAATGCTGGCCAGGCCGAGCAGGATCGTGCGCGCCGCGGCGGCCCAGGCGACCGGGACCGACGCGCCGGTGAGCGCCGTCGTGACGACGGTGGCGAGGGGCGCGACCACGGCGAAATAGAGGCCGACGAACAGCGCGACCGGCAGGAGGTTCTTCAGCAGCACGCCGAACAAATTGGTCTGGCCGGCGACGCCGGTGCCGGGAAGCGGCTCGCGGATGCGGTAGAGCGGCACGCCGACCAGCAGCAGCAGGATCGCCATCAGGATGAAATAACGGCCCGTCGGCATGATCGGCGCCAGGATCAGGCCGGGGAGCGACAGCGCGACCACGACCGCGAAGACGAAGGCGAGCAGGCGCGCGATATCGCCCAGGCGCTGCAGGAACGGGATGCGCGACGGCGGCTTCCGGGCGAGCCAGGGAAAGGCCGGGAGCAGCGCCGCGCGCAGCCGATCGTGGATTTGGCGCGCATCGGCCGCCGCCCGATAGGGGCTGGGGCCCGGGCCATTGGCCGTGGCGATTTCGGTGCGGATCGCACTGAACAGGTCGCGCTCGGCGAGGATGCGATCGCGCGTCATGCCGCGATTGCCATGGTGGAACACGCTCGGGCGCAGCGCCCGCCGCTCCAGATACGGGGCGACCGGCGCGCGCGCGCCGGCTGCGGTGACGGCATCGAACAGCGGGCCATCCTGGTTCAGCGGCCGCTTGCAGCAGCGCAGCATGGCGCGCAGATCGCCGCCGATCGCTGCCTCGAGCTGGCCCCAGAACACGCCCGGCGCGCCATCGAAATTGGCCTCCAGCACGAACAGCGGATCATAGTCCGCGCCGGGGAAGACGTTCATCGACAGGAAATGCACCGACGGCACGCCCTGCATGAACCAGCCGAAATCGCGCGCGCCCTGCGCGGGCGCGGCGCCATTGTCATGCAGCCGGTCGATCAGGGCGGCGAGCAGCTCCTGGCTTTCCGGCTTGACCTCAAGCGCCACAGACAGGGTCGTTTGTCGCATCCGGCCGCTCCCCTTCCGGCGGGCCCGGCCCGCGCCTGCGATCGGCGGCGCGGCCGGCACTCCCCTGCCCGCGCCACTTCGATTCGCTGTCGCAACTATGTCAGAAGATCGCCCGGGCAACAGCCAAAGCGATAATTATATCCGATTCGGTGATAACTCGCCCGCCGCGCGGGTCGATTCAAGAGAGTCGCCGCGCGCCCTAACCCGCCCTCCCGACAAGGAGGTGCCGCATGTCCGCCCCGTTTCCCATGACCGTTCCCGCCACCATCGCCACCGCGCGGCGGGCGCGCTGAGATGCCGATCGTCCCGACCGAGCGCAACAGCGCCCCCCTCGCCAGCGCCACCGACGCGAAGCTGGTAACCCCGGATCTTTCCGGCACCGGCCTGCAGGCGCTGGACCACGGGCTGCAGGCGGTCGCTGAAGCCGGCGGCAAGATCGCCGGCATGGCCGAGCAGCGGGCGCAGGCCCGGGAGCAGGAACAGGCGCAGGCGCAGGCGCAGACGCTCCATGACGACGCCGCCGCCAAGCTGGTGTGGAACCGCTATGCCGGCGTGGCGCGCGAGGCAACCACGCACTTCGGGCAGCTGGAGGGGTTCGCGGCGCTCGCGGCGCTCGAGCCGACGCGGAAGGCGCTGACCGATGCCTATGAGCAGGGCCGCGC
This sequence comes from uncultured bacterium, assembly GCA_903884945.1. Lineage (GTDB taxonomy): Bacteria > Pseudomonadota > Alphaproteobacteria > Sphingomonadales > Sphingomonadaceae > Sphingomonas. The sequence continues at coordinate 3,544 of CAISGR010000024.1, read as the reverse complement.
CGCGCTGACGACCGATCGCCAGCGCGAGATCTACGACCAATCGGTCGGTTCGCGCCTCGCGATCGACATGGGCCGGCTGCAGCTTCAGGCGGACCGGCAGAACGCCATCGAGCAGGATCGCCAGAGCGCGGGGGTGCAGGCCAATTCGGCCGACGATGCGGTGGCCCATGCCGACGATCCGGACCTGTTCGACAAATATGTCGCGACCGGGACCGAGGCGCTCGCGAGCCAGGCAGCGCTGCGCGGCGAGGATCCGGCGGTGACGCAGGCCGCGATCGGCGCCTATCGCTCGGGCATCCACCGGCGCGTGGCCGACGGGCTGGTGATGCGGGACCCGGTCGCCGCGGCGCATTATCTGCTGGCGCACCGGGACGAGATGACCGCGCCGGACCAGGCCATGATCGAGCGGGGCCTGTTCGAACCGCTCGCCCGCGCCCAGGCGGCGGCGGATGTCGACGGCCTTGCCCCGCCCCGCCCGACGGACGGCAGCCCCGCGCCGACCAGCCCGGAAGAGCGGGCCGCCTGGCGGGAAGCGATCGAGGCGGGGCCGTGGAACGAGACGCGCAAGGCCTATGCGCGCAACGACCTGGCCGAGCGCTTCCTCGCCGAGGACCGGCGGCGCACACAGGCCGAGACGGCCGCGAAGGAGACCGCGCTGGCCGAGACCGACCGGCTCGGGCCCGACTTCACCTCGATCACCCAGCTCCCCGCCGCGACGCGCCGGGACCTCGACGCGGCGACGACCGACGCGTTGATGCGGCGCGCGGCGAACAACCTCGATCCACGGCCGGTTCCCCCGCACGGCGCGGCCGCGCTGAAGCTGAACCTGATGGCGACCTATCAACCCGCCGAATTTGCCCGGCAGGATTTGCGGCTGGCGAAGGACCTGGTGGCGCCGGCGGAATATGACGCGCTCGTCCGGCGGCAGCGGGGCGTCGCCGGCTATCCGCCGGGGGCCGAGACGGTGACGCAGCAGCGGATCGGAGACGTGGTCGGGGCCGCCGGGCCGAGGCCCGAGCCGATCTCCTATAACCGGGCCGACCGCGAAGCCGTCCAGCCGATCGCCACGCAGCAGGATAGCAGTCACTTCGCATCGGACGACAACAGCGCAGTTCGGGGGGCGGGGCAGTCTCCACCCCGCCGCCGCGCCAGCCGGCCTCGGACGGCGACATGGCTGAACTATCTCAATGAGGCCCAGGACGCGGATGCCATCGTCGCCCTGAATAAGATGCAGAGTCCGCATGGCGCAATGATTATCTATTCGCATGGGTCCGTGCCGGACGGCACCGTCACCGACAAAGCGCACGGAGCAGACGGGCAGTATTTGAGACCCAAAGCGATCTACTGGGATCTCAAGCGCCTCCAATACAGGGACGGGACGCCCGTCATCGTTTCCAGTTGCTTTGCGGCCAACGGCACCCAGGCGCGGGAGTTATCAAGGCTGACCAAGGGGGTGGTCTACGCCGCCAAGGCATATGTAACGGAACCTTCGGATGCCAATGGCAAATATGAGCTCTCGGTAAACACCGACCGGTTCGGGCGCGGAGACGTCTCGGGTTATGCGCGATTTGAAAATGGCCGCGAAACGCCATCCTCGCTCCTGGCGATACGCTATGATCCCGATACCGGGAAATGGACGTGGTTCTGGAGAAAGACGCCCGCGCCCGTCGGTGACCGGGTCGCGCTGCCCACGCGACGTCGATAGGCACCCGAGCGAACCCGCCCGAGGTTCCGGACGGCCTTGGCGCTCGTTCGGCACCGGGCAGCGGCGATATCGTGTTTCCCACGGCTGTCCCAACACGGCGACTGGCGACGATGAAGCAGCCGGCCTGCCGGCCATGGCGTGGCGGGATGCGTCGTATATCAGGATGTCGGTCGACGCCGTCTCCGAGATCATCGGGGAACGCCGCCATTCCGCCCGCGTGGCCATCGAATGCCGATCGGCACCATCGCATAGCGCCGAACCGCGACCGGCCCGGCCGCCACGATCACCGGTCCTCCCCGCGGGCCCGCCCCGCACGATTCGGCGCCGCATCGATTCAACATGATGCCGCGCAGCCCTAGGCCGTCCTCATCAAAGGAGGCGCCGCGTGGCCACGATCAGTCCCAATGTCTTCGACGCGTATGAAATCCATGAAAGCAGGAGCGCGTTCCCCTTCACCTTTTCGGTCGTGTCGGCGACGGACGTTGCCGTCGAGATCGACGGCACGCCGGTGACGGCGGGCTACAGCGTGTCGCTCGCCGAGACGGGCGGCACCGTGACCTTCGATGCGCCGCGCGCGGCGGGCGAGCGGATCGTGATCCTGCTCAGGCCGGATTATCTGCAGACCAGCGAATTCGCCGACCAGGGCGCTTACAACCTCTCGACGATCAACACCATCAACCGCCGCGCGACGCTGCGCGCGCTCGCGACGGAGAACAAGGCACGCCGCGCGCTCAAGGTGCCGCTGGGCGAGGAGGGGCCGGAGATCGCCCTGGCGGACGTGCCCTCGATCGTGGCCGTTGGGAACAGCCTGCTCGAGGGGAGCGATATCGCGACAGTCGCGGGTGGCATTGCCAATATTGCGAGCGTTGCAGATTCTATCGCCAATGTAACATCGGTCGCCGGGCTTTACGTGGCGGTCAACACGGTGGCAGCTATCTCTACCAGCGTGACGACAGTCTCCAACATCTCCGGCGATGTTGCGACAATCGCGGGCGCATCGACGAATCTCAACCTAATCGCTGGCGCGCTTGGGAACATCAATACTGTCGCAGCGAACACTATTGCGGTCACGACATGCGCTACCAATATCGCGGCGATCATCGGCGCTCCAGCAATCGCAGCCTCAGTAGCCGCCGCCCTCCCGGACGCCAACAGGGAATTTCGGCAGGCGGCCGTCCCAAGCATAACTTGGTCTTCCGCGCGTGGATCCGCCGAAGAAGTCGGTGATGCGACGTTCGATAGCGGACGAATCGTTGGCGGTTGGGTACTTGCAACCAAGGATACATTATTCAACGCGATACAAACCCGCATGTGGGCGACTAGTTTTGCGACCGCTGTAGAGTGGAAGGTGTGGATTCGGAATACTCAATCGGCGTTCAATATGTCCTCAACGGCCGCAGACATCAGCGGCACAATTTCTGACTCCTCTTTTCCAGTCGAGGAAATTCCTTATACCATCGAGTTCGGTACGAGATTATTTGCCCAAGCTGGTAAATACATATACTGGGCGGTTCGAGCCGCCGATGACAGCATGTCTTTACACATTAAGACGTGGAAATATGACGCATCCGTCTCGCCGGCGCGACGTGGGATTTTATATTACGCTGGCACAGCTGTTGGTTGGAATACTACTTTCAACGAGGGTCTAGCTGGACCGGGATTCACATTTGGACAAGTCGCCCCCCGACTCCTTCTACTCTCTGGCGAATTAAAGTCTTATTTCGATGGCCGCCGCCCCGAGTTACTTTTAGCCGTTCCACCGAAAAAATATGGCGTTGTAGGCAAGGAGTGTAACCTATACTTTGACACCTTGCTGCCTGAAGGCGCATCTAGCTTTGG
>CAISGR010000023.1 GCA_903884945.1 uncultured bacterium | reverse complement strand
GCCATTGTCTCGGTAAAGCTGCCCGATCCGAAGTTCAGTTCGCAGACCAAGGACAAGCTCGTCTCGTCCGAGGTGCGCCAGCCGCTCGAAAGCCTGATGGCTGACAAGCTGGTCGAATGGCTCGAGGAGAATCCCGCGCACGGCAAGGCGATCGTCGCCAAGATCATCGATGCCGCCGCCGCGCGCGAAGCCGCCAAGAAGGCGCGCGAGCTGACCCGGCGCAAGGGCGTGATGGATATCGCCTCGCTGCCCGGCAAGCTCGCCGACTGCCAGGAGCGCGATCCGGCCAAGTCCGAACTGTTCCTGGTCGAGGGTGATTCGGCCGGTGGCTCGGCGAAACAGGGCCGCGACCGGCATTTCCAGGCGATTCTCCCGCTGCGCGGCAAGATCCTCAATGTCGAACGCGCGCGCTTCGACCGAATGCTCTCCAGCCGAGAGATCGGCACGCTGATCCAGGCGATGGGTACCGGCATCGGCCGCGACGATTTCAACGTCGAGAAGCTGCGCTACCACAAGATCGTCATCATGACGGACGCAGACGTGGACGGCGCGCATATCCGCACGCTGCTGCTGACCTTCTTCTACCGGCAGATGCCGGAAATCATTACCAACGGCCATCTCTTCATCGCCCAGCCGCCGCTCTACAAGGCGACGCGGGGGCGCTCGGAAGTGTATTTGAAGGATGATAACGCGCTCGACGAATATCTCGTCGAGAACGGCGTAGCGACGACGGTGCTGGAAGGCGCCGGCGGAGCACGGTCGGGTGCCGATCTGCGCTCGCTGGTCGATCATGCACGTCGCATGCGGACACTGATGCGCTACGTGCCGCGGCGCTACGACCCGACGATGGTCGAGGCCCTGGCGATGGGCGGCGTGCTCGATCCGACGCTGAGCAACGCTGCGCGCGGCGCGCTCGTCGAGCAAGTTGTCCGTGGGCTCGACGCCGCGGACCAGGATGCGCGCTGGTCGGCCCGGATCACCGACGACGGCGGCATCAACTTCCAGCGCGTCTGGCGCGGCGTGACCGACTACCATGTGATCGAGGCGGCGTTCCTCGGTTCTGCCGAGGCCCGTAAACTCCATGCGCTGGCGGCCGAGCAGGGTGATGCCTTCGCGCAGACCGCCAAGCTGGTCTCGACCAGGGCCGCCGCTGCCGCCCAGGCCGAGGTGGATGCTGCAACGGAGGAGGACGATGCGCCCGTGGCCCTCGGCAAGGGCGAGACGATGGTCGCGCGGCCGAGCCAGTTGCTCGATGCGGTGCTGACCGCGGGGCGCAAAGGCCTCGCGATCTCGCGTTACAAGGGCCTGGGTGAAATGAATGCGGAACAGCTGTGGGAGACCACGCTCGATCCGCAGAATCGCTCGATGCTGCGCGTCGAGGTCGAACAGGCCGATGTGGCCGACGAGATCTTCACCCGATTGATGGGCGATGTCGTTGAGCCCCGTCGCGAGTTCATTCAGGACAATGCCCTGAGCGTGGTGAATCTGGACGTGTAGAACACGCGACATCGAGGAGACGGACATGAGGGCAGTACTGACGAGCGTCGCGATCGTGGCGCTGGTAGCGACCGGCGCGATCGCAAAAGACCATCCGGCCGACGAGACCAGGGTTGCCGTCACCGCCGCGCTCGCCGATCCCGCCCGTGCCGACCAGGCGGGCGACGATGTGCGCCGCAAGGCTGCGGAGACGCTGATCTTCTCCGGGGTCGGCCCGGGTGACACCGTGATCGATTACCTGCCCGGCAAGGGCTATTGGACGCGGATCTTCACGGGCGTCGTCGGGGCCAAGGGACATGTCGATGCGATGTGGCCCGCCGCCGCCGCGAGCCGGGCGACCGCGACCGTCACCGATCTGGAAGCGCGCAAGCTGGCGAACGTGACCCCCGTGGTCCAGACCGTCAACATTCCCGCCAGCCCGAAGCCAGTGGACTTGTTCTGGACGGTCGAAAACTATCACGATGTCGCCAATGGCGGCGGCGAAGCTGCGCTCGCGGCAGTGAACAAGGGTGTGTTCGATCTGCTGAAGCCCGGCGGCACCTATATCGTCGTGGATCACGCCAGCGCGCCCGGCACCGGGATCAGCGCGACCAACACGCTGCATCGGATCGAACCGGCCGCGGTGAAGGCGCAGGTGATCGCCGCGGGCTTCCAGTTCGTCGGCGAAAGCGACGCGCTGCGCAACCCGGCCGACGATCACAGTCTCAAGGTGTTCGACCCGGCGATCCGCGGGCACACCGATCAGTTCATCTACAAGTTCCGCAAGCCGGACTGAACCGGACCGAAGGGGGAAACACTATGGATAGACTGTTCCGTTCGGCCTTCGTCCCGGTGCTGGCCGGCGGCCTCCTGATCCTCTCGGGTTCGGGTATCTCGGCCGCGAAGGAGCCTCGGCCGCTTCCCGCCAACATCGCGGCAGCGGCAGCCGACCCCGCGCGGGGCAGCGATTTGACTCAGGACGCCCGACGGCATGGGCCGGAGATCCTCGCCTATGCCGGCGTGAAAAAGGGTGCCGTCGTGATCGACCTGATCCCAGGTGGCGGCTACTGGACGCGCCTTTTTGCCAAGGCCGTCGGACCGAATGGCCAGGTCCACGGGATCTGGCCAAAGCCCTATGCGGATGAGGACAAGCGGTCGGCCGAAATCTATGCGACCTTTGCCGGGTCACCCGCTTTCCCCAACGTCACGTCGTCGATCGAGCCAGCCGACCAAATCACCGCGCCGGCCAGGGCCGATCTGGTCTTCACCGCGCAGAATTACCACGACTATCCCGATAAGTTCATGGGGCCGGTTGACCCCGCCGCCTTCAACAAGGCGGTATTCGCTGCCTTGAAGCCCGGCGGCGTCTTCCTGGTAATTGATCACGCTGCGGCGGCGGGATCGGGCATGCGCGATACCGACACGCTCCACCGCATCGATCCGGCGATCGTGAAGCAGCAGGTTCTAGCAGCCGGCTTCCGCTTCGTTGGCGAGAGCAAGCTCCTCGCCAATCCGGCCGACGACCATAGCAAGCTCGTGTTCGACAAGGCAATCCGCGGCCACACCGACCAGTTCATCTATAAGTTCCGCAGGCCCCGCTGACGCCGCACTATGCAATCCGGTCGACGATGAAGGCGACTCGCGCGGCAACATCGGCGCGGGGTAATTCGATCAGCTCATATCCATAGTCGCGATAGGTCCGGCTCATGACCGCGAAGGTCGCCTGCGCCTCTTCGGGCTTCTGTTTGCGCTCAGCGTCGCCGGTAAAGATCTCGGCCCAATAGGGGGCGATGAAGACACGGCGATTATAGCGCCAACGGCGCGCGGCGGCATCGATATGGGGCGGCACCGGCAGGCCGGTCACGCGCAGGAAACCGGCGACATCGGGAATGCCCCGGTCAAGCACAGTCACCAACCCGGTGGCCAGCGCCGCCTCCCGCGCAGCGACGTCGCGTACCACCATCAGTTCGGCAAAGGCCAGCTGATCGGCCCAGGGCAGCGCGTCACCGCCGATCGCCAGCTGCTCGCGGATGACCGCCCGGCCCACCTCGGGGCTGGTCGCGACCCCTGCCGCGGCAAGCGCTTCGATCAGCGTCGTCTTGCCGGATCCCGGACCGCCCGTAAGAACGAACAGGCGGTCCGTATCCATCGACAGCCTCAGAGCTTTTCGGTGAGCTCCGGGACGATCTTGAACAGATCACCGACCAGGCCGATATCGGCGACCTGGAAGATGGGAGCATCCTCGTCCTTGTTGATGGCGATGATTGTCTTGGAGTCCTTCATGCCCGCGAGATGCTGGATCGCGCCGGAGATGCCGATCGCGATATAGACCTCGGGCGCGACGATCTTGCCGGTCTGGCCGACCTGATAGTCGTTGGGGACATAGCCTGCGTCCACCGCCGCGCGGCTCGCGCCGACGCCCGCGCCGAGCTTGTCCGCAAGCGGCTCGATCAGGCTGTGGAAGTTCTCGCTGTTCTGCAGCGCGCGGCCACCCGACACGATGATCTTGGCGCTGGTGAGCTCGGGGCGCTCCGACTTCGCGATCTCCGCACCGGCGAAGACCGAGAGGCCCTTGTCCCCGGTCGAGGCCACTGCCTCGATCACGCCCGAGCCGCCCTCAGCCGACGCTTTCTCGAACGCCGTGCCCCGCACGGTGAGCACCAGCCTGGCATCCTTCGACTGCACCGTCGCGATCGCGTTACCGGCGTAGATCGGCCGCGTGAACGTGTCAGCGCTTTCGACCGACAGGATATCCGAGATCTGCATCACGTCGAGCAGCGCAGCCACGCGCGGCGCGATGTTCTTCCCATTCGAGGTCGACGGGAAGAGCACTGCATCATGATGCCCCATCAGCTCGACGATCAAAGGCGCGACATTCTCGGCCAGCGCGTGCGCATAGGCAGCGTCGTCCGCGACATGAACCTTGCCCGCGCCGGCGATCCGGGCGGCCTCGGCCGCCACCTCGCTGACACCCTGGCCGGCGACGAGCAGATGCACCTCACCGAGCTTCGCCGCTGCGGTGACCACCGCAAGCGTCGCGTCCTTGACGGCCTTGCCGTCATGTTCGACCCAGACCAGCGTCTTCATTTCGCGACTCCCATCGCCTTCAGCTTGCCAATCAGTTCATCCACATCGGCGACCTTCACGCCTGCCGTGCGCTTCGCCGGTTCGACCACCTTGAGCGTGGTCAGGCGCGGGGACACATCCACGCCGTAATCGGCGGGCGTCTTCTGCGCCAAGGGCTTGGACTTCGCTTTCATGATGTTGGGCAGCGATGCATAGCGCGGCTCGTTCAGGCGCAGGTCGGTAGTCACGATCGCCGGGAGCTTCAGTTCCTCGGTCTCCGAACCGCCATCGACTTCGCGCGTCACCTTGGCCACGCCGTCGGCGACCACCACGGCGCTCGCGAAGGTGCCCTGGCCCCAGCCGAGCAGCCCCGCCAGCATCTGGCCGGTCTGGTTGTTGTCGTCGTCGATCGCCTGCTTGCCCAGAATTATCAGATCCGGCGATTCTTCGCCCGCGATCTTCGCCAACAGCTTGGCCACGCCCAGCGGCTCGACCTTCTCTTCCGACACCACGAGGATCGCACGGTCGGCACCCATGGCAAGCGCCGTACGCAGCGTTTCCTGGCTCTTCGCCTCGCCGATCGATACAGCCACGATCTCCGTCACCACGCCCTTTTCCTTAAGGCGGATGGCTTCCTCGACGGCGATCTCGTCGAACGGGTTCATGCTCATCTTGACGTTGGCCAGATCGACCCCCGTCCCGTCCGCCTTCACCCGAGGCTTCACATTGTAATCAAGCACACGCTTGACCGGCACCAGCACCTTCATTTCAATCCACTCCTGTGACCGAACCGTTCCCGGGGAGGAAAAGGGTCAGGCGGCCGCCTTGACCTCGGCGACGATTTTGCGGGCTGCGTCACCCAGATCATTGGCAGGCACGATGGCGAGCCCCGAGGTGGCAAGGATCTTCTTGCCTTCCTCGACATTGGTGCCCTCGAGCCGGACGACGAGCGGCACCGACAGATTCACTTCCTTCGCCGCGGCAACGATGCCCTCGGCGATGATGTCGCACTTCATGATGCCGCCGAAGATGTTGACGAGGATGCCCTTCACCGCCGGATCGGCGAGGATGATCTTGAACGCCGCCGTCACCTTCTCCTTGTTGGCGCCGCCGCCGACATCGAGGAAGTTGGCAGGGAACATGCCGTTGAGCTTGATGATATCCATCGTCGCCATGGCGAGGCCGGCGCCGTTGACCATGCAGCCGATATCGCCGTCGAGCTTGATATAGGCGAGGTCGTATTTCGACGCTTCGAGCTCGGAAGGATCCTCCTCGGTCTCGTCGCGCAGTTCCAGCAGGTCCTTGTGGCGGAACAGCGCGTTGGTGTCGAAGCCGACCTTGGCGTCGAGCACCAGCAGCTTGCCATCGTCAGTGACGGCGAGCGGGTTGATCTCGATCTGCGCCGCGTCGGTACCGAGGAAAGCGTCGTAGAGCTTCGACGCGACGTTCGCTGCCTGCTTGGCCAGATCGCCCTTCAGGCCAAGCGCGGCGGCCACGGCGCGGCCGTGATGCGGCATGAAACCAGTCGCCGGATCGACGGCGAAGGTCTGGATCTTTTCGGGCGACTCGTGCGCGACCGTCTCGATGTCCATGCCCCCCTCGGTCGAAGCGACGAAGGCGACGCGGCCCGTGACGCGATCGACCAGCAGTGCAAGGTAGAATTCCTTGGCGATGTCGACACCGTCGGTGACGTAGAGGCGGTTGACCTGCTTGCCATGCTCACCGGTCTGCACCGTGACGAGGGTGTTGCCGAGCATGTCGGCCGCAGCCGCACGAACCTCCTCGGCATTACGGGCCAGCCGCACGCCGCCCTTGGCGTCCGGAGCCAGCTCCTTGAACTTGCCCTTGCCGCGACCGCCGGCATGGATTTGCGCCTTCACCACATAGAGCGGCCCGGGCAGCTTGGCAGCGGCCGCCACGGCCTCATCCACGGTCAACGCCGCGAAACCTGCGGGGACGGGGACGCCGAACTTCGCGAGCAGTTCCTTGGCCTGGTATTCGTGGATGTTCATGGGGACCATGCGCCTTTCGAATGGGGGATCGCGATGCCTTAAGCACAGCGCGAACGGCGAATCCACCCCCGCTGCGCTGAACGCCCTCCGACAATTATGCACCGTTGGGCAGAATTTTCCTTCAGCGCACCAGCCCGGTCGCGCACAGGGCGGCTGAACTGGCCGTCACGCCGACAATCTCCGGATCGTTCAGCGCCCGCACGCGGTAGAGGAACTGGTCAAGGTCGCGTGCGCGGCCCGCCTTGCCGAGTCCGGAGAGGCGACGCAGCTGGAGCAGCGAGAGGCGGTGGACCATGCGGCCGGCCATGCAGGCGGCGGTGGGCCTCGCGATCCCCGCGCTGACCAGGCCGGCGCGAGTCATCGCCTCCGGCGTCGAACAGGCCGCCAGCATCAGCACGAGGCCGATCGGCAAAAACATCCGCATGCGTCCATCCCTTCGTGCAACCCGGCGCAGGCGCCGCTATATCGCGCCCCATGCACTGGACAACCGGCCTCATACTGTTCGCGCTGACCGTCACCTTCATGGAAGGTTTCGCCTATGTCGCGCATCGCTGGGTGATGCACGGCCCGGGCTGGTTCCTTCATGCAAGCCATCATCGCCCGCGCACCGGTGCATGGGAGCTGAACGATCTCTATGCAGCGATCTTCGCGGTACCTTCCTTCGTGCTGCTGCTCGGCGGGGTCCAGCTAGGCTGGTGGCCCGGCTTCACCTGGATCGGCGCGGGAATCGCTGCCTATGGCGCGATCTATTTCGGCTTCCACGACGTGATCGTGCACAAGCGGCTCAACCACCGCTACCTGCCGAGATCAGCCTATATGAAGCGGATCATCCAGGCGCACCGACTGCACCACGTAGTCGAGACGCGGGAGGGCAATGTCAGCTTCGGCTTCATCTATGCGCCGAAACCCGAAGCTCTGAAGGCCGAGCTCAAGCGCCGCGGCCATGCCGGCGTCCGGGCGCCCACCGGCCGGAATGCCCCGCTCGATTGAACGAGTCGCTGCTCTTCTACGCGCTGGCGGTGCCTGCGGTGATCCTGCTCGGCCTTTCCAAGGGCGGGTTCGTCGGCATGGGCGCGCTGTCGCTGCCGATCCTTGCGCTGGCGATCTCGCCGGTCCGCGCCGCAGCGATCCTGCTGCCGATCCTGATCGTGCAGGACGTGGTCAGCGTCTGGGCATTCCGGAAGAATTGGGACGGGCAGGTGCTTGGCTGGATGCTGCCGGGATCGCTGATCGGCATTGCGCTTGCCTGGTTCTTCGCGGCGCGGGTGTCGGAAAGCGCAGTGCTCGGCGCGGTCGGTGCGATCTCGATCCTGTTCGGCGGCTACCGGCTCTGGGCCGACCGGCGCGGCGCGATCACCGCACCGGCGCGTTCGCCAGGCTGGGTCGGAACCCTGTTCGGCATGGCCTCGGGCTTCACCAGCCAGATTGCACATGCGGGACAGCCGCCCTTCCAGATCTGGGTGCTGCCGAAAAAGCTGCCGCGCGACGTGCTGGTCGGCACCACCGCGATCTTCTTCGCGGTGACCAACTGGCTGAAGGTGCCGGCCTATTGGGCACTCGGCCAGTTCAGCCGGGCGAATCTGCTGGCGGCGGCGACGCTGCTGCCAGTCGCGATCGGGGCGACGCTGGCCGGGGTGTGGTTCGTGCGGCGCGTATCCCCCGCGCGCTTCTACACGGCGATCTATGGGCTGATGATCCTGGTCGGCGTAAAACTGGTGTGGGACGCCCTATTCTGAAGTAATCATCCTCGGATCGACAGGAATCTGAATGCCGCAGGTCGCACGAATATTTCGGACACCCCAAGAATAGCTCGATTTTTGC
>CAISGR010000022.1 GCA_903884945.1 uncultured bacterium | reverse complement strand
GTTGAAGCTGCGGCCGAGCGAGCCGATCTCGTCGTGCCGTACCGTCTCGTCGGGCAGCAGCCCGAGTGCGCCGGAGTTCCGCACGACCTGCATATGGTTCTCGACCCGGCGCAGCGGCTTCAGCACCAACCGGGCGATCATCCGGCGCAGCATGACGAGCACGACGAGCAGCAACAGGGTCGATCCCGCGACCGCGAGGATCAGCATCCGGCGGCCGAGCACCGAGACGTCGCGCGGCACGGTGAAGGCGGCGGTCGCCACGGCATGGCCGCCCGGCCCGAGGATCGGCACCGCGATCCGCATCGTGTTGCTGGCGGGGGTGATCTGGCTCGCGTCGGAGAGATGGGCGAGATCGAGCCCCGCGGTCAGCTGCAGCAGGCCGGAAAGCTGGGCTGACGTGATTCGCCGGGCCATGAGCACATAGCCGCGCGGCGTCCCGCTGCCGTCACTGCGCCGCACCTGCGCGACGCCGACGGCGGCAACCACCGGCCCGAGCCGGACGAAGAAGCTCGACGAGTTGCGCGTCGCGAGCAGGCGCCGGAAATCGATTTGCCGGATATGTTCGATCAGCGCGCTGCGCATCGCCGGATTGTCGCCGCGGACGTCCCGCCAGCGCGCGATGACGATGCGGCCGTCATTGGCGACATAGGCCATGCCGTTGACGTCGAGATTCTCCATCGCCAGCGTGGAGAAGGATTCACGTTCGAACGCCGCGGTCGGGTGCGTCATATAGTCGTAACTTGAATTCCAGTCGCCATAGTCGCGCACCGCGCTTTCGACCTTGGAGGCATATTCGGCGAGCGCCGCGCGCGTCCGCTCGACATGCGCGTCGACTGACTTGGATTCGAGCTGGTTGAAGCTCGGAACGATGACGCTGGCAAGCAACAGGGTGATCGCGATCGAACCGACGAGCCCCACGGCAGTCAGGATCAGGACGAGCTTTGCGCCAAGCGACTTCGGATTGCGCAACGCCCCGATCCGGCCGCGCGCGGCCCGGAGAAGGGCTTTCATCAGCCGTGCGTCCCGTTGCCGGGCTCGGAGTCGAGAAAGGCGTCCTCGGTTTCAGCCGGATCGACCATGAAGCGCTTCTCGGCGATCTCCCGCGCGACATCGACGCTGACCGGGCGCGAGAAATAATAGCCCTGCAGGTGCGACGCGCCGGCAAGGCGAAGCGCCTGGACCTGCGCCTCCGTCTCGACGCCCTCGGCGATCACGCCCAGCCCCAGCGCGCGGCCGAGATGGATGATCGAATGGACGATCGCCGCGCTCTCGCGCTCGCGGCCCATGCCGTCGATGAAGCTGCGGTCGATCTTCAGGCAATCGAGCGCGAACTTGCGGATATTGTAGAGGCTCGAATAGCCCGTGCCGAAATCGTCGAGCGCGATGCGGAAACCCATCTGCCGCAGCTTGTAGAGCGTGTCGGCCGCGCGATCGGCATCGTCGAAGATCGCCGTCTCGGTGATCTCGATCTGGACCCGGCCCGGCTCGACCCCGGCGCGCTGGACGCAATCCAGCACATGACCGACGAAATTGTGGCGACGGAACTGGCGCGGCGAGAAGTTCACCGAGACATATTGGCCCGGCCATTGCTGCAGCACCTGCAGCGACTCGCCGAGCACCCAGTCGCCCAGTTCATGGATCAGGTTCGATTCCTCGGCGATCGGGATGAACATCGCCGGTGAAACCGGGCCGAATTCCTCCGTATTCCAGCGCAGCAGCGCCTCGAATCCGACGACCTCCAGCCCCTCGCGCGCGACGATCGGCTGATAGACGAGGCTGAGTTCGCCGCGTTCGATCGACTGGCTCAGCCCGCCTTCGATCCGGCGACGGAAGCGGATCGATTCGTCCATGCTCTCGTCGAACGCGCGGACGACGCCGCGGCCGCTGTGCTTGGCATCGTTGAGCGCGAGATCGGCGCGGCGCATCACATCGACCGGATCGCGCTTCTCCTCGGCGCCGACATAGATGAGGCCGATCGAGGCCCCGCCCTGGACTGAATGGCCGAAGATCTTGAAGCTGGCGGAGCACATCTTGATCAGGCGTTCGCACGCCATGCACGCCGCTTCCTCCCCGGGCGAATCGAACAACAGGCCGAATTCGTCACCGCCCAGGCGCGCGACCATGCCGCCTTCGGGCACATATTCCTGCAGGATCCCGCAGATCTGGCGGATCAGCTCGTCACCCGCGAGATGGCCCAGAGTGTCGTTGACCAGCTTGAAGCGATCGAGATCGACCATCGCGGTAGCGAACCCGCCGGGGCCCCGCGCCCGCTCCGAAAGCGCGCGCAGAAAGGCCAGGCGGTTGGGCGCCTCGGTCAGCGAATCGTGGTTGGCGATATGCACCGCCTTGCTTTCGTTCGCGGCCAGCTCGAGGCCCTGCTCCTCGAGGATCACGATCTTTTCCGCCAGCGCGGCGCGCGTGGCCGCCAGTTCGCGATCGACCTGCCAGCGATGCGCCAGTGCGGTCGCGGTCTGAGTCACCTCGGCGACCTCGAACGGTTTGGCGATATAGAAGATCTTGTCGGCCGGGCCCGCCGCCTTGCTGATCTCGATCGGGGAGAAATCGGAAAAGCCGGTGACGATCACCAGGTTGATATTGGGATCGAGCTTGCGGATCCGCGTCGCCGTCTCCTTGCCGTCGATCCCCGGCGGCATGCGCACGTCGATAAATGCCACCGCGAAGGGATCGCCGTCGCGAATCGACTGGGCGATAGCCGCGACCCCGTCGAGGCCCTGCATCGCATGGGTAAGCTCGAAGGCCATCTCGGCCTCGGCTGAAGCCGGCGCGGCATCATCGTCGTCGCCGAACAGCTCGGCCGCCATCGCATCGAGCGCACCGCCATCCGCCCGCCCGACCGGGGCGAAGCTGCGCCGGTAGGAATCGTGCATGGCCGGTTCGTCGTCGACGATCAGAATGCGCATTGGTCACCGCCGTGGTTAAGCATTGAGGGCGCGTTCGCCCATTGCCACGGCGTAAGCAGATGCGGTTAAAGCCGTGTAAACGACGTTACGCGGCGCCCCGTAAAAGCGCACGATTGCCCAGTTCGATCGCGCCGAGCGGCCCGGCATTGTTGCCCAGCGCCGCGGGCACGACATAGGCGCTGACCGGCTCCAGCCCGGGCGCGGCGACATAGCCGCCCAGGCTTTCCAGCAGCTTCGCACGAATCCGCGGGAAAAGATGCGGCGTGCCGGTCATCACCCCACCCCCCATCACCACGCGGCGGGGGATGCCCGTCAGCACCAGCACATGGAGCAACTGCGCCAGCGCATGGGCAACGCCTTCCCAGGCCGGATGGTCCGCATCCAGCTGCTCGGCGCCCTGGCCGGTCCGCGCCCTGATCGCGGGGCCGGAGGCGAGTCCCTCGAGGCAATCGCCGTGGAAGGAGCACATCCCCGGCCAGGCATCGCCCGTCAGCCGCACCGGCCGGATATGGCCGAGCTCCGGATGCGTCAGCCCATTGCTCGGTTCGCCCTGCATCACCAGGCCGACACCGATCCCGGTCCCGACGGTCACATAGGCATGATCGGCCACGTCGTGCGCCGCGCCCCACCGCCCTTCGCCCAGCGCCGCACCGGCGACATCGCTGTTGAAGCCCGTCGGTACGCCGGCATGGCGCGACAGGCGCGCGCCGACATCGGTATGCGACCATCCCTTCTTGGTGGTGGCGGTGATGAAGCCATGATTGGCCGCCAGCGGATCGATCGAGACGGGACCGAAGCTGGCGATTCCCAGCGCGTCGAAGCCGGTCCAGCGGTCGAGCACCGCCTCGATCGCCGCCAGCGTCTCGCCGGGCGTCGTCGTCGGTATCCGCACCTCGTCGCGGATATCGTCGGGACCAGTGCCGAGGATGCAGATGCACTTGGTGCCGCCGAGCTCGATCCCGGCGATCAGGGGTATGGCCATGGTCCCGCTCTCCTTCGCGCGGTGAATCGCTGTCGATCGCAGCCCTTACCCCGCATCGGCACATTCTTGCGACAAATTGCGGCTAGGGAGCGCTCCTGATCTGAGTGGAGCGACCATGCGGCGTATCGGCATCTTCCTGTTGTTGGCATCGGGCAGCGTTCCCACCATCGCAATTGCACAGTCGAGCCCACGCCCGGCCCAGACGCCCACCCCCGCCCCCACCGACGACCAGGCGGGCGACGAACCCGACATCATCGTCCGCGGCCAGCGCAACCTGCCCGGCGCGGTGATCGGCGACATTCCGCCGGAACAGCAGCTCGGCCCGGCGGACATCCGTTCCTACGGCGTCAGTTCGGTCTCGGACCTGCTCAACGAGCTGGCGCCGCAGACCACCAGCGGCCGTGGCAGCGGTGGCGCGCCCGTCGTGCTGCTCAACGGCAAGCGCATCTCGAGCTTCGCCGAGATCCGCGACATCCCGACCGAGGCGATTGCCCGCGTCGATATCCTGCCCGAGGAGGTCGCGCTGAAATATGGCTATCGCGCGGACCAGAAGGTCGTGAACATCGTGCTGCGCCGTCGCTTTCGCGCGACCACCGTCGAGCTGGCCGACAAGATGCCCACCGCCGGCGGCCGCAACAATGCCCAAGGCGAGCTCGACATTCTCCACATCCGCGGCGACGGCCGGTTCAACCTGCACACCAGTTATCAGGCAAATTCGGCGCTGACGGAGAGTGAGCGCGACATCCTGCCGCCGACCGCGTCCACGAGCAGCGGAATTACCGTCAGTGGACCCGATCAGCGCCCCTATCGCACCTTGCTCCCGTCGAGCCGGGATTTCGTCGCGAACAGCTCCTATGCGCGATCGATCTTCGGCAACGTCTCGGCGACGATCAACGGGCGCCTGGAAGCTACCGACAGCATCGGCGCCAATGGCTTGCCCTCTGTCACCCTGAAGCTGCCCGCCGGCAATCCTTTCTCCTCGACCGGTACCGACGTGACCGTCAACCGCGTGCTCGACGGCTATCTGCCGCTGCAGCAGCGCAATTCGGCGATCACCACGCATCTCGGCACCACCTTGAACGGCGCGATCGGCCCGAAATGGCGGTGGTCGCTGACCGGCAACTACGATCATAGCGAGACCGAGACCTTCACCGAAACCGGCTTGGACGTCTCGGCTTTCCAGGCACGGCTCGACGCCGGCGATCCTACCGCCAATCCGTTCGGCCCAATCGCCGGACTTGGCGCGGGTCGGGCCAACCGGGCCAACGCCATTTCCAACGATGCCGGGCTCGATGCGCTGTTCAACGGTCCGCTGTTCAAGCTACCCGCCGGCGACGTCTCGACCAGCATCCGCATCGGCGCCGACACGAGCAGCTTCGACAGCCGCTCCTATCGCGGCGACCTCGTCACCACGGGATCGGTCTCGCGCGGCACCGTCAACGGCCAGCTGAACCTCGACGTGCCGATCGCCAGCAAGACCAGGAACTTCCTCGGCGTGCTCGGCAAGCTTTCGCTCAATTTCAACCTTGCCGAGGACCATCTCTCCGACTTCGGCACGCTGCAGACGCTCGGCTATGGCGCGAACTGGGCGCCGGTCGATGCGATCCGGCTCATCGTCTCGCACACCGACCAGGACCAGGCGCCCAGCGCGCAGCAACTCGGCAACCCGGTAGTGCTTACCCCGAACGTCCGGGTGTTCGATTATGTGCAGGGCACCACGGCAACCGTGACGACCCTGTCGGGCGGCAATCCGGGGCTCGTCGCCGACAATAACCATGTGACCAAGATCGGCCTGACCCTGAAACCCTGGTCGCAGAAGGACCTGACCTTCACCGCCAACTACGTGACCAGTCGGACCGACAACCCGATCGCCGCCTTCCCCAGCGCGACCGCCGCGATCGAAGCGGCCTTTCCCGACCGCTTCACCCGCGACGCGACGAGGCAGTTGACGCGCATCGACATGCGACCGATCAATTTCGCCGAAAGCGACCGGTCGGAGCTGCGCTGGGGCATCAATTTCTCCAGGCCGCTGAAGTCGAAGATCCAGAAGGAGTTCGAGGCCTTCCGCGCCGGGACCGGACCGAACCCGTTCGCCGGTCTCCAGCTGCCGCGCACGTCCCGGCGCCCCGACGGCGATCCCGGCAACGGTGCGCCACGCGAAGGCAGCGCGCGGAACGGCGGCACACCCGCCGGCGAGAGCCAGGGCGGTCCACCGCCCGGCGGCGGTCCGGGCGGCGACGGGCCGCGCGGCGGCTTCGGCGGCGGGCGCGGTGGCTTTGGCGGCGGTGGCGGCCGAGGCGGTTTCGGGGGCGGCGGCGGCCGGCTG
>CAISGR010000021.1 GCA_903884945.1 uncultured bacterium | reverse complement strand
TCACCGGCTCGCGCGGCCAGCCTCGCACGATCACCTCGAGCCCGACGCCGATCGACGTTATCGGCGGCGAACAGCTCGGCCGTCTCGCCGGCAGCATGCCGCTGCGCGATGTGCTCTCGCAACTGGTGCCGAGTTTCCAGGCGCAACAGGTCGGAAGCTCGTCCTTCGATAGCGTGGCGCGGCCAGCGGGGCTCCGCGGCCTTTCGGGCGTCCACGTCCTGGTGCTCGTGAACGGGAAGCGGCGCCACAACAGCTCGCTGATCAACCTCAACTCGGGCAACGTATCGGCCGGCGCAAATCCCGTCGATCTCGATCTCATTCCGGCGAGCGCGATCGAGCGGATCGAGGTCCTGCGCGACGGTGCCGCGGCGCAATATGGCTCGGATGCCATCGCCGGCGTGATCAACGTCATTCTGAAGTCCAACACGTCGGGCGGTACCGCGAGCATCGAGGCCGGCCAGCGCTACGGCCTCGACGGCAGCGGCAGCGACGGCGAAACGATTCAGGCAGCGATCTCACACGGCTTCAGGCTGGGCGAGGGCGGTTCGCTGACCGTGTCGCTGGAGGGCAAGCGCCAGCAGGCCACCGTCCGCAACAGCGACGCGACCGGCGATTTCTACTTCAAGGTCAATGGGGCGGCGGATCCCCGCGAAGCGACGGTGAACCGGCGTACCTATCAGGGCGGCCTGCCGCAGATCCGGTCGATCTATGGTTCCGAAAACAGCAAATTGCCGATCGGCGATGTCGAACTCTACACGACCGTGACCGCCGGATATCGCGAAGCACGCGTCGGCCAGGCGGGGCGCCGTCCTAATTCCACCAGCGATATCATCGCGATCTATCCGGACGGCTTCACGCCTTACTACACGCTCAGCGAATTTGATTTCCAGGCAACCGGCGGCCTCCGTGGCGAGGTCAGTGGCTGGAATATCGACCTGAGCAGCACCTATGGCCGCAACTATACGCGCAATGGCGCTGATAATTCGCTCAACGCGTCGCTGGGGGCCGCGAGCCCGACGAAGTTCGACACCTTCAGTTCGGCGTTCGACCAGTGGACGAACAATCTCGATCTGACGCGCCGTTACGAGATTTTGGGCGGCCGGGCGCTGCAGGTGTCCGCCGGATTGGAATATCGCTACGAATCCTATGTGACCAAGGCGCTGGACACCGCGGCCTATATCAATGGCGGTTATGTCTATCCGGCCGGAACGCCGCTCAGTGGCCAGCCCGGTGCGGTCGGCGCGCAGGGCGCGATCGTGGTCAATCCGGAAGATCAGGCGCGCATCAAGCGCAACAGCGGCGCTGCCTATCTGGACCTGGCCCTCGACGTGACTGACCGTCTCCTTCTCACGGCCGCCGGCCGCTATGAGGATTATGACGACAGTTCGGGGCATGTGTGGAGCGGCAAGGTTTCGGCGCGCTACAAGGTGGCCGACTGGCTGTCGCTGCGCGGTGCCTACAGCAACGGCTTCCGGGCTCCGTCGCTCGCGCAGCAGGGTTTTGCCCAGACCTCGACCCAGTTCAACCTGGTCAGCGGCGGCTACCAGTTGATCCAGTCGAAGATCGTGCAGACGGGGTCGCCGGTCGCGGTGGCGCTCGGTGCCCAGCCACTCCGGCCGGAGAAATCGCGCAACTACAGCCTGGGCTTCGCCTTCACCCCGGTATCCGCGCTGTCCGTTACCGTCGATGCTTATCAAATCGACCTCGACAACCGCATCACCCTGACTGGCCTGTTGTCGAATGCCGGGGTTCGCGCGATCCTTCGCGCCAATGGCTTCTCGGGCGAGCAGTTCGTGCGGTTCTTCACCAACGCGATCGATACGCGGACACGCGGCGTCGATGTGGTCGGGTCGTACGTCCACGATTTTCACGACCTTGGCCGGCTGCGGGGAACCGTCGGCTTCAACTATAACCAGACCGACATTCGGCGCATCGCACCGACGCCGACACAGCTCAGCGGACTGGGCCTGACGTTGTTCGATCGGCAGACTCAGGGCTATTTCACGGTCGGAACGCCCAACACCAAGCTCATTCTCGGGCTGGACTGGAACCTCGGCAAGTTCGGTGTGAACGCGAAGGAGACGCGCTATGGCGGCTTCAAGCTGCTCAACAACACGGCGAGCCTCGACCAGAGCTATGGTGCGAAGTGGGTCACCGATCTGGAAGTGTCCTACCAGGTCCTGGAGCGCGCGCGCCTGTCCGTTGGCGCCTATAACGTGTTCGACGTCTATCCCGACAAGAACACGGTTACCAATACGATCGGCAGTTCGCCCTATGGCTCGAACTCGCCGTTCGGCGCCTATGGCGGCTATTACTACGCACGGCTCAGCCTGAAGATCTGAGGCAGGCCGTTCTTCCTTCCGGTGGCGGCTGAGGCGTCGCCACCGGATTGGCGTGTGGTGCATGCGCGCGATCTCGGCCTATCGGTGCGGGAAAGTCCCTCTCTCTCTCTCTCTCTCTCCGCGCCTCGTCAATCTATGCCTCGGCCGCGCCTCAGCGTGCTCAGGATATCCGCCTTTGCGTCGGCGGCGACCGTGCAGAGCGGCCTGTCGGCGCGAAGCGGGTGCCATTCGCCGAGTGGTTCGGCGCGATAGTGCGACTGCGCGCGCACCACCCCGGCATCGGCGTCGGATGCATCGCCCCTGCGCTCACCCACGCGCTCGAGGCGAAGCGCCTCCGGCGCTTCGAGCCACAGGCCGACAAAGGATACCTGGGCATGTGCGGCGGTGCGGGCGACCGCCGCCCGCTCGCCCGAATCCGCGAAAACGGCATCAGCGATGACGTAAATGCCCGTCGATAGATGCTGCGCCGCCAGGTCGTAGAGCAGATGATACACCGTGCGGCTCGCAAGCGGGGTATAGAGCGCGGGGGACAGCCGCTGGTCGAGGGGTACGCCGGCGAGCCGTTTGCGCAACACGTCGCTGCGGAGGATCCGCGCGCCCGGCGCCGTACCAAAGTCCGCGCCCAGCGCGCGTGCCAGCGCCGACTTGCCGGTCCCGGACAGCCCGCCGACGGCGATCAGCCCCGCCGGTGTCGCGACGATCAGCCGCTCGGCGAGGTCCAGGAAAGCGCGGGCCCGCTCCGCCGCGGCCGCGTTGCCGGTCCGCGCGTGCGTCGCCGCGAGCACATGTGCGCGGATGGTCGCGCGGACCGAGAGAAAGAGCGGCAGGAGCCGCACTCCCTCCTCGTCGGCGGAAAGGTCGATATAGTGATTGAAGACCAGATTGGCGTCGGCGCGCCGGCCGCGGTCCCACAGGTCCATGAGCAGGAAGGCCAGGTCGTAGAGTACGTCCGTGGTCGCGAGTTCCTCGCTGAATTCGAGGCAGTCGAACGGCGTCGGCTCCCCGTCGACGAGCGCGATATTGGCCAGGTGCAGGTCGCCATGGACATGCCGGATCCTGCCGTCGCGGCCGCGCGCGTCGAGTAGCGCCGCGTGGCCTTGGCAGATCCGGCGCTGATCGCGGAGCAGGGCTGCGATCTTCTCGTCGCCGAACAACGCCGCATGGGGGGCGAGGCTGTCGGCGTTTCCATCCAGGATATGGCTGAACCGGTCGGCGCCGCGGGCGTCCGTCATGGGCTCGGCCTGGTCGTGAAACGCGTGCACTCGCGCCGCGAGGCGGAGCAGCAGCGATGTGGCGAGCGGCCCCTGGCCGGCGCGCTCGTCGAGCAACGCTCCATCCGGGAACCGCCGCATCTCGAGCACCCAGTCGACCACCTCGCCTGTGCCGCCGATGGTGAACTGATCTCCGGCGCGGACGACAGGATGGACTCCCAGATAGAGGTCCGGCGCCGTGCGCCGGTTGAGGCGCAGCTCCGCCTCGAGCGCGGCCTTGCGCCTCTCCGGCGTCGAGAAGTCGAGATAGGGATAGCGCACCGCGCGCTTGATCTTCCAGGCGCGGTCACCCGAAAGAAAGATGCTGGCAGCATGGGTATCGATCCGCCGGCAGGCTTCGCTGCCGAAAGGCGTGCCGCTCGCGAGACAGGCGAGCATCGGCGCCTGATCGTCCGCGCTGCCGGACGCGTCCATGGGGGGCGGGGCGCTCACTCCGTCAGCCGGGGGAACAGGCGCGTGGCAATGGCGATGCATAAGGCGCTGGCGGCGAGCAGGACGCCGAGATCGAGTCCCAGGCCGAGTTCGCTTGTGCCGCCGTCCAGCATCAGCGCGCGCAGCGCATCGACCTCATAGCTCAACGGGTTGATGCCGACGATCGCCCGAAGCCAGCCGGGCATGAGCTGGACCGGGTAGATGGCGTTGCTGGCGAAGAAGATCGGCATGGTGAGAAACTGCCCGACACCCATGAACCGCTCGCGGGTCTTCACCAGGCATGCGATGATCAGCGAGAAGCTGGAGAAGAGGGCCGAGGCAATGATCGTGATCATCAGCACGCCCATGATATGCATCGGTTGCACGCTGAGTTTCACGCCCAGCAACGCTGCGCAGGCATAGATCACGAGCGCCTGGCTAAGGCCCCTGATGCTGGAAGCCATGGCCTTGCCGATCACCAGTGCGCTACGCGGTGCCGGGCTGACCATATACCGGTGGAGGACACCGAGGTCGCGCTCCCAGATCGCAGACAGGCCGTAGAAGATGGACACGAAAAGGACGCTCTGGGCGAGCACCCCGGGCGCCAGGAAGTCGATATACGGTTTGCCGCCGGTCAGCCCGTGGACGTGCGCCATGACCTGGCCAAACAATACGAGCCAAAGGATGGGTTGCACCGCCCGGCTCGCCAGGTCCATCGGATCATGGCGGAGCTTCAGCGTCTCCGCTGCTGCCACGGCGAAGGTCTGGATGCAGTAACCCGCAACGCCCGGACCAACTTTGGTCCCGGTCATGACTGCATCGCCGCTGCTGGGAGTCGATCGCCCGCGAGTTGCGCAAACAGATCGTCGAGCGTCGCGGCTGCGAAGCGCGTCTTGAGGTCGGCGGGTGATCCGATCGCGACGATCCGCCCCGCGTTGATCAGGGCGATCCGATCGCAGAGGTCCTCCGCCTCTTCCATATAGTGGGTGGAAAAGATGACTGCGGCGCCGATCCGATCGCGCAGGTCTCGAACATGCTTCCAGACTGTCGCACGGCCAGCAGGGTCGAGGCCAACGGTTGGCTCGTCCAGAAACAGGATCGCCGGGCGGTGCATCGTGCTCTGCGCGACCTCCAGCCTGCGCGCCATGCCGCCCGAATAGGTTTGCACGAGCCGGTGCTGGACCTCGGTCAGGCCCATAAGGTCGAGCGACGCAGCGATCGTCGCGCGCCGTTCCGCCCGCGGGACGAGATACAACCGGGCGGAGAGCAGCATGTTCTCATAGCCGGTGAGTTCCCCGTCAGCGGATGGAAGTTGAGGCACATAGCCAATTCTGGCGCGCACCTGTTGGGGGCGATGCGCCAGGTCGAAACCGGCGACCTGCGCTACCCCCGCGCTGGGCGGCAGGAGCGTGGTAAGCATCTTCATCAGGGTGCTCTTGCCTGCGCCGTTTGGGCCGATCAGCCCAAAGGTCTCGCCTGCCGCGATCCGCAGCGAAACGCGGTCGACCGCCGTGACGTTGCCAAATCGCCGCGTGAGACCATCGAGTTCGAGCGCTGGAGGCGCGGGCTGTGGGAAAGGGGACGAAGGAAACGCATCGACGGCCATGGCCTTGTAGTCCTGTCCGGAGCGGGGCGACCAGCCCCGGCTGATCATTTTCGCCGTGGCCGGCCAATGCGTAGTGTTCCGGATCGACCGGCCAGCCTGCGCAACGTTCACGCCGTCGGACCCTGGAAAGGGCTCGATTCAACCGAGGTCGAGATTGTGGAACAGTGTGGGCGGACGAGGTGCCTTGTCGGTTTCCGTCCTGCTCTTTGACATGGCCGTTCTTTGTTGGACGATCGCCACCTGCTGCATTCCGAAATTCTGGTGTCGATACCGCTGTTCCGTCGTCGGTTTTCCGCTGTTATTCGAGAACAGCGGAAACCCTTTCAAACTATTGTGAATAATAGAGAAAATAAGTTGTGAAATCCAACATAACAGCGGAAGAAAAAAATCCCCGAAAAGCGGCCCGATGCCCGAGGCGCTGTTGGACGCATTGCCCGGTGCCACGTGCTCGCGGGGTAGTGGCCGGTTCCGGCTGGTCTGCGGCACCTCCCGCACAGCGCGGGCGCGCCGATCAGGCGCCTGCAGTTACCGGCCAGTTTCCCGGATCGATCGCGTCGAGTTCGGCGAGATCATGATCACCGGCGAGCAGGAAAGCGTCGCCGGCGATGCCGAGCCAACTCCAGGGTATTGCGACATGGCGCCCACCCAGGTCCGCGACCGCACCCTGATGGACGACCAGATAGGCGAGGCGGCCGCTATCCCGCTCCGCCATTGCGCCGACGCTATGGCCGATGGTCGCGCCGAGCGCATCTCTGATCGGCCCGCCTTCGATCAATTTGGTCGGGAAGAGAGACGGAAGCGTCGTTCGGGTACTCGCCTGTAGCGCCTTGTCGGCACCGTCATCGAGCCTGGCGCGGTGCCCAAGCCACCGCCAGATGCCGATGATGTCGACCAGGCCGAGAAAGGCATTGCTCCACAGCAAGTTCGACTGGCCAGTCGCGAGCGCGACGATCGACCAGGCGATGGCGCCGAGGAGGAAGACGACGAAGCCCCAGCCGGTCACGCGTGCGCCGAGATTCGCCGCCGTCATCATGGCTGCAATCATCGTCGCGACAGGGGCGATCCATCCGGCAATTTCCAGCATCCGCTTCTCCTCCCGGCCAGAACGAGCATTGCGGCGGATGGATGCGCAGGGGAGGGGCTAGTCTGAGCTGTTGCCGGTTTCGTGGACACCGAGATAAGGTGTTTTTTGGAACCGGAGGGTGAGAATGCAACGATGGAAGTTGGCCGTTTCCCGGTCCTTCGTGCCGAGGGAAACCATCCACTCCGGACGATTTTCCGGATACGGGCGCAGTTCCGCTGGCACCGGTCTGCGAAAATAATAGGTGGTTCCGCGCTTGGCGAGATAGTGCACATGGCTTTCGTCCGTGTTACAAGTGTAACAGCCGTCAGTCAAAAAGCCTTTATTCCCAGACGCTTCCTAGGTCCTTCAACGCCTCGGGAAAAATGGTGCCGGTTGCAGGAATCGAACCCGC
>CAISGR010000020.1 GCA_903884945.1 uncultured bacterium | reverse complement strand
TCGAGCTTCAACAAGCCCGATCTTTCGATCGTAGCAATTGCCTGTTGCCGCTCTCTCTCTTCGAGCAACTTGCGTCGGCTCTCCAGCTTCCGCGCGTCCTCTTCGAGCGCCAACCGCTCCTGTTCCAACGTCTTTGCCATAGGTGCCTCTTGTGAAGGCTAATCGGGCTATGAACGGACCGACTATAGCGGCAGCTTGAGACGGCCGGAAGAAGAAGAATTGAGACACTGGGCGCATCGGGCCTTGGCCCGATGACGGCTCTATTCGCTAGGCGGCCGACGCCCCTTGCGGGACGCCGCCGACCAAGCTCACGGAGCCAAGGCAAAGCCTTGTCTCCGCCCGTTCGGGTCACGATCCTCGCCTGCCAATGGGGCCTGACGGCCGCCATTGGTCCCGCGCCTCGGAACTGCGTCCGAGCGCGGTGAGGATCCGTCTGCCTCGCTTTCGCGATGCGACCGGCCGCGCCGCGACGACATGAGCGTCGCTTCCGCCTCACGGCGGACCCTGCCTGGCCGGACCTGGCTACAGGCCCCTTCCGACCATCATCAGACAGGCCCGGGACCTGGGATCGGTCTCTTAGGATTAGCACACCCTACGCACCTGAAGGTGCAGGGTTTCCGTTGTTACACAACGGGTTAGCGCGGAAGGAAGGGAGAGTATGTTGTAGTACGGCAATGGCGGCGCATGAAATCGGCGGAAATCGGCTATTTCGGCGTAGTATGCGAGACTACGAGGGGAGGGGGCATGACGATCAACTTGCCCGTGACCGGCCCGAGCGCTATAAATAGAGCCGTTCTTCAGTCCCCACCAGCCTCCCTGCTAGGAGGTTGGTCTTGGCTACCAGTTACAGGCACTACAATATTCGCCTCGAGCGCTCCCAGTGGGACCGCCTCAGCGCGATTGCCGCCGAGCAGAAACTGAGCGTCGCCGACATCATCCGGTCGGCCCTCAACGTCTTCCTTTCATCCTCCGATGTCCTGACCGCCAGCCAGCGCCGGCTCGCCCGGATCAGCGAGTTCCAGCAGCTCGCCCTGGACGTCATCATCCGCGAGCAATATCCCGAACTGCGCGACCGTCTCGTCGCCGAAACCGACAAGCGCCTGGTGCAATATCATGGCGCGTGAGGACATCCGCTCGAACGGGAAAAACATCCCGCTGACCCATCATAGCGCGCGCGGCCGCGTGCAGCGAAACTCGGGCAATTTCACGCGCGGCTCCCAGCTTCTCACCCACGAGATGCTGATGTGGTTCTCAGGGGCCAAGCTGCCGATCTTGGCGTGGTTCTTCGCCTTCCTCCTGGCGTGGTTCATCATCCTCTCGATCCGCCTCGATGAGCACGGATTCCAGCTCGTCTGCATGAAGGTCTATGCGGGCCTCTGGAACTGGGTCGACCTCAATCCGAACAAGCGCGTCAACGTCACGCTGCCGAGCGGCGAGATCCACAAAACCATCATGCCGGCGGTGCCCTATATCCCCGCCGTCCAAAAGGCCTGGGCCACCACGGTCCACGCGTTGATCGGCTCGCTCCTTGTCTCGATCTTCGTCGTGACGCCCCTCGCGATCTGGTTCGTCGACATCTCCCGCAGGCGCGGCAAGACGATCCTTCAGGAACGCCACGAGCGGGGCGCCATGCTGGTCGACTACGCCGTCCTCGTCTCCGAAATCGCCCAGCACAATGCCGCCAAATTCGCCGAAGATGCGCGCCAGTTCTTCCCCCGGCTGAGCCAGGCTGCCGTGCTCCGTCTGCCTTTTTCCGAGCGAAAGGCAGGCGGGATCCATCATCCCTATTCCCTCGCCGGCGTCCCCTATCCGCACCGCCTCGAGCAGTCCCACACGATGCTCATCGGCACGACCGGCGCGGGGAAGACGACGGAACTCAGAAGCCTCGTCACCCAGATGCGCCAGCGCCAGGACAATGCGGTCATCTTCGACCTCACCGGCGCCTATGTCGAAGCCTTCTACGATCCGGCCCGTGATACAATCCTCAACCCCATGGACCAGCGCTGCCCGGCCTGGTCGATCTTCAACGACTGCTCGACCTACAGCCATTTCACATCCGCCGCCGCGGCGCTGATCCCGTCCGATGGTGGCTCTTCCGAACCCTTCTGGGCCCTTGCTGCGCGCACGCTCTTCATCGAGATGTGCGTCCGCTTGGCTGAGCGCGGCCAGACCAGCAATCTCGCTCTTTCCGAAAACCTGATGACGGCCGACCTGAAGCGCGTTCACCGGTTCCTTGCCAACACCATCGCCGACCCGTTGACCGCCCCGGAAGCCGCCCGCATGGCGGAATCGATCCGCGCCGTGTTCAACACCAACGCGCAGGTTCTTCGCTTCCTCCCCGACGAGGGCGAGCAGTTCTCGATCCGCCAGTGGATGACCGTCGACCGGGCGCCCGGATCGATCCTCTTCGTCACCTCCGACTACGACGATCTGGAGATGAACAAGCCGCTGCTGACCTTGTGGATGAACCTCGCCATCACCAGCCTCATGACGCTGCCGCGCACGCGCTCGCTGCGCACCTGGTTCATGTTCGACGAGGTCGGCGCGCTCCACCGGCTGCCCGCGATCGAGAAGGGCCTTCAGACCGCACGCAATTTCGGCGGCGCGATGATCCTGGGGCTCCACAGTTTCCAGAAGCTGGTCGAGGTTTACGGCGAAGAAGGCGCCCGCAATCTCGCTTCGCTCGCACGCACCAAGCTCATCCTTGCGACCAGCGAATTGAAGACCGCCGAGGAGTGCTCGCAATATATCGGCAACCGCGAAGTGCGGCAGATGGATGAGGCCTACAGCTACGGCTACAACAACAACCGCGACGCCTCGACGCTAACTCCGCGCAAGCAGGTGGAGCCTCTCGTCATTGCCGACGACATCACGAACCTGCCCTCGATGCACGGCTTCGTGAAATTCCCGGACGGCTTTCCGGCTGCGCGGATCCTGCTCGAGTGGAAGGACTATCCCGAGGTCGCGCGCGGCTTCATGCCGCGCCCCTCGATGCAGCCCGTTCGCTCCAGGCGCGGCGAGGAAGCATTTAGCGAAGAAGGTGACGAGGCGGGCGGCCGCGACGGTGCCGCGCAGATCATCGACGAGGTGGCCGAGGCGAGCAATGTCGCCAAGGAAATGGCGGCGCGGATCCTCCAGACACCATCCGAGGAAGAGAGCGCCGACCCGGCTCGTGCCACCCAGCGCAATGACGACAAGAACGAGCAATCGACCCCTGCAACCCGGGCGGGCGACAAGGCGCTCGGGAAGGATGGCGAGCAGGCTGCGACGACGCGGGGCGAGGGTGATCGTCGCGATGCCCGCGGCGCCGTCTCACCGGCGCCCCAAGTCGAAGATCAGACCCTCATCGAGCTGCGCCAGGGGTTTGCGGCCGGGCGCGACGGCGACGATCTCGACATGGGGATCTGACCCATGCACTCGATCGCCTCAGTCCGCTCCGCAGCCGGTGCCGCGAACTATTTCGCGAAGGACGATTTCAAGGATAATTACTATACGGCCGACGGCTCGGCCGAGGTCAGCGCCTGGAGCGGGGAAGGGGCGGCCAGTCTCGGGCTCACCGGCGAGGTCGCACGCGACGATTTCGAGAAAACGCTGAGCGGCTTTCTGCCCAGCGGGGAGGGCGTCGCCCAGGTCGAGAACCGCCGCAATGGCATCGATCTCACCTTCTCGGTGCCCAAGTCGGTGTCGGTCATGGCCTATGTTGCCGACGACAAGCGCGTGCTCGCCGCGAACATGAGCGCGGTCCAGAAGACCATGGCCTGGGTCGAGAAGAATCTCGCGGAGGGTCGTAAAGACGTGGAGGGCCGCAAGGTGCCCGTGCGTACCGGCAATCTCGTCTATGCGCTCTTCCAGCACGATACGAGCCGGGCCCTCGATCCGCAGGCCCACGTCCATGCCGTCGTCGCCAATTTGACGCGCATGCCCGACGGCAAATGGCAGGCGCTCCATGCCGACAAGATCTGGAGCAACAACACGACGATCGGTGCCATCTACCACGCGTTCCTGCGCGCGGGGCTCGAGCAGCTTGGCTACCAGGTCGAAATGAAGGGCAAGCACGGCACCTTTGAAATCGCGGGCGTGCCCCAGGCGGTGATCGAGGCCTTCAGTCAGCGGCGTGAGGCCATCCTTGAAAAGGCCGCCGAGCTCGGCATCGTCTCCGCCAAGGGGCGCGACGGCGTCACCACCACGACCCGTGATCCCAAGCTCAATGTCGACGACCGGGGAAGCCTGATCCAGGGCTGGATCGACAAGGCGGTGGCGCTCGGGTTCGACGGCAAGACCATACGCGCTTCAGCCGAGGCGAAGGCGGGCCAGGGCGCTGCGGACAGCCGGCTCGAGCGCGGCTTCCGCGCGGTCACCGACGCGATCGCCGGCGCGCGCGTGCTGATCGGGGGCTTCCTTCATTCGCCCGATCCGTTGGTAGACAGCGGCCTTGCCCGCGCGACGAAATCCCCGGCGGTTGCGCGATCGCAGCTCGCGGTCGCGTCTGCCGTGCGGATCCTCGCCGAGCGAGAGGCGGCGTTTGATGTCAACAAGCTCGCAAAGACCGCGCTGGATCTTGGACTGAAGGGCGTCACGATCGACACGGTCGAGCACCGCATCGGACAGCTTTTCGACAGCCGCCAGCTCATCCCCGGCGCGCCCCGCCTCGAGGACAAGGGCGTCCAGATGGTGACGACGCAGGACGCGTTGCGCATCGAAGTATCGATCCTGAAGGCGGTTGAGGCCGGAGCGGGCAGGGCGGCTCCGGTCCTGCCCGCACAGGAGGCGCCCACGCGCCTGCAGGAGATCACGGAACGACCACTCAATCCCGGCCAACTTGCTGCAGCCACGTTGATCCTTGCCTCCGAGGATCGGACCGTCACCGTCCAGGGCGTCGCCGGCGCTGGCAAGTCGACCATGCTGCAGGCGGTCGCCCGTATCGCCGAAGCCGAAGGCCGCGATATTCTCGGGCTCGCCTTCCAGAACAAGATGGTCGCGGACCTCGCCAAGGGAGCCGGGATCAAGAGCCAGACCATTGCCTCGTTCGTGCTTGCCAATGAGCGCTATGTGAGCGAGCGCGATACGCCAAGGTTCGAGGACGCGCGGGCGCGGTTCGCTGGCGCCATGCTGGTGGTCGACGAGACGTCGATGGTCTCGAGCACCGACATGCTGAAGCTTCACGGCATCGTCGAGGCGCTCGGCATCGACAAGCTCGTGCTTGTCGGCGATCGCCAGCAACTCTCCTCGATCGATGCCGGCAAGTCGTTCGCCATGATCCAGGCGGCCGGCGGCACGATGGCCCGGATGGATGAGAATATCCGCCAACGCACCGATACGCTGCGCACCGTCGCCGCGCTCGCCAATGTCGGCAAGGCGGGTGAAGCGATGAAAGTGCTCGGCGACAAGGTTCATGAAAGCGCGAACCCACCTGACGCGGCCGCGGAGATGTGGCTGGCGCTCTCGGCCGAGGACCGCGCCGCGACCCAGGTATTCGCCTCGGGCCGGGAATCCCGCGCGATCATCAACCAGCGCATTCAGGATGGTCTCGCGGCGGAAGGCAGCGTGCGCGGCGAGGGGGTCCATCTCATCGTCTATGATCGCGTGAATCTGACCCGCGAGGAACTGCGTTATGCGTCGAGTTACCGTCCGGGCTTGACCCTCGACGTCGGGCGCGGCGGCGCTCAAGACGTTGGTCTCGCGCAGGGCCGCTATGACGTGACCAGGGTGCTGCCGTCGGGCAAGGTCGAGCTCAGCGACGGACGGCGCAAGCTGCGCTTCGATCCGCAGCGTCTGTCGCCCACCGAAAAGCGCGATCGGCTCGAACTTACCGAAAAGAAAGACCTCCACATCCGCGAGGGCGATCGCATCCGCTGGACCGCGAACGACAAGCCGCGCGACCTGCACAATGCCGCGCTCGCCCGCATTGTCTCAGCCGATGCGAGCGGGGTCACCTTCGAAACGGCGGGCAATCAGACCATCACGCTGGCCCGCGGCGATTCGATGCTGTCGCGTCTCGACCTCGCCTACGCGCTCAATATGCACATGGCGCAGGGCATCACCACCGACAAGGCGATCACGGTTATGGACAGCCGCGAGCGCAATCTGTCGAACCAGCGCCTGTTCAATGTCGGCGTGACCCGCGTGCGAGACGAGTTGGTCATGCTCGTGGACGACAAGGAGAAGCTGGGGCGTCAGCTCGATCACAATGCCGGAAACAAGACTTCCGCGCTGGAGACGGTCGGCCGCCTCGATATCGACGGGAAGAGGGGCGGCGCCGTACCGCCCAAGTTCGATCCCGGCCCGATCGTCGGGATCAACCTTGCCGACCAGCCCGATATCCTGGCGGATCTTCCCCCGATCCCGGACGGGCCGCTCGGGCCGCCCGTCCAGTCCAAGGGCGACGACCTCAAGGCGCCCCCCGACCTCAAGCCTGAAAAGACCGATCTGCTGCCCCCGCTGCCCGAGCGCAGCCTGGGTCTCGACCTGTGACGATGAACCGCCGGCGCGGTGCCGGCATATGCAAGTAGAGCAACGATGGCGTGGGAATTTGACGAAGGTGGCAAGTTCGGCAGCGAAAAGGCCGCCGAGGACTATGCGCGGCGCAATGGCCTCAGCAACGCGGACTTCCGCACACGGCGCAACGGCGACCAGGTCGAACTGGAGATCCGCCGCTCCGCGCTGGACGGGCGCCAGCTTCGCGATGGCAATGAAGGCCGCAAAGACGGCTGGTTCTGACCGAGATCAAGGACGGCAATAGCCGTGCTCGGGGAAATATCCAGCCGCGACCTGAACGATCGCGTCGCGGCGGCTCTGCCGCTGCGCTACCCTTCGATTAGGGACATTGAATGCATCGGCTTCTATCTGGCGCACTCCCTTATGTCTGATGCCGACGAGCGCCATCAGACATAGTATTTGAAGGGCTGCTTCTCCTGTCCTTTCGCAGATCCCATCGTCAAAACGTCACCTACCATTCGCGCAAATCGCACCGTCACCGGCAGGCCGTCATTAAAGTTGCAACTGTTGTAGTTGATTTTGGTGAGGCCCATGATGTCCGCAAGGACCGTGCGAATGTCGGGCTTCGCATTTTTGCTCCTCATCACCGTGACATGAAGCGGATTGGGCGTCTCAGGTCCGATGTAGGTGTCGAGCTGCGGCACGTAGCCGGTCGTCCAAAGGTAGGCGGTCTGCTGGTCAAGCAGCAGCGCGGTGCCGCGGAGGACGGGATAGTCGCCGTCGCGGAACAGCTTGGTCTCGCCGCCCGTCGTCCGGATACGCACGCCTACGACGTTGGTGCCCTTTGGTGCCGCCGCGCAGAAGGCATCCCACTCCTCGTCGTTGAAATAGGTCTGGCCATGAATGAATAGCTCCTTCGGAGGCTCACCATGCATCTCGATGTAGGTTTCGAGGACCATGTTCAGGAGGCGCTTCGCAGCGTCTTTCTTGAGATGATATTCGTAGTCGCCGGTCTTCCACGGACCGTTCGCGCCGCGGAAGACGACGCCGTCGCCTTCATTCAAGAACATCTGAGCAGCGCAGCAAGCGTGACCCTCAGGATCTTGGGGCAGGCTTTTATAGACCATACCGATGTAGCAGACACCGGGTCGAACCGTCGCCAAGCGCCAAGGCGGTTTCGGCTGGGTCTTGTAATAGAGACCGGTCGCGAGGTTCCACGCCACCGTGGCGGCGTCCTGCGTCTTGCGCACCGGATACCCGGCTTTGTTCAAGAACGCGTCAGGCGCCAGGGTTGTCTCGCGGACGAGCTGGGTGGGCGCGATCGTCAGGAACTCGGCCTTGATACGCCGATGGAAGTCTGGGACGTCGCTGAAGATATCCTCATTGCTCTGGTCGATAACGCCGGCGGCGGCGAGTAGTGGGAGGCTCTCCTTCACCTTCTGTCGGCGTTTGAAGTCGCCCACCTCCATCGCAACGCCCGCGCGCTTCGAACCAGGCCGGCAGCGCTCGTAGACGATCTCGGGCAGGACAAGGACCCACACGTCGACCGCCTGTTCCTCGTTCCGGAGATGCTTGCGCACCCGATCGATGTAGAGTTTGGCCACCTTGTCGACGGCCTCATGCAGGTTGAGGATGCTGGTCGCCTTGTCGATGTCAGCCAGCGGGATCGAGAGAGTGCTCACCTCGTCCGGTTCGAATGTGATGCCAAACGTCTCTTCTAGACCGGGGAAGTTGGCGAGATGCAGTCGGTCCTGTTTTTCGCCTTTGCCGGGCGGCGGGACCGCAACCACCTGCTGCAACTTGCGCGCCCAGCCACGGAAATGGCTGATGCCGTCTGTCGTGCCAACAACACCGACGCGAATTTCGCGCGTTTTCTTGGCGCGGGCATGCGGCCCATAGAGAAAGAGCCCGTCCTTCGGGTGCGGACTTGGCTGGCCATAAGCAAACTCAAGCTCGGGTTCGTGGAGGTGCTCGACAATCAGCGATGTCTCGGCGAACTTCATGCTGCCACCTCTTCTTCGTCGGCTTCGGGGCGGCCAAGCGTGCTGATATCCGTTTCCTCCTCATCGGCGTCCAGGGCGTCGGGAAGGTCGGTGCTAACAGGCGACGAAAACAAGATGGGGGCAGCTTCCAACACCGCGTCCGCCGTCGCGGAAAGGCGTAGCCTGATGTAAGCGGATTCGCCCGAGATAAGCTCCAGAAATGCCAGCATCCGGCCATACCATTGCTTGTTCCTCCAGCCCTTGCAGATCGTCCGCCTGAGCCGATGCAACTTCTTGGCATCCTCGATCTCGAGGCCCGCCGGCGTGCCATTGTCACCTGCAAAGAGCACCCGCGACTTGAGCTTAAAGTGCCAAAACGGCCAAAAAGCGGGGAGGGCAGTCACGCCAAACTGCCAGATATGGCCCTTCGCGACGTTGCGCAGCATCGACGACCTGCGCGCACCTTGTTTGCCCCATGGAATGCGCTGGCCCGTGGCGGCGAGATCCGGCGAAGCATGAAATCCGACACCTCCCGAATATTGATATTCCAGGAGTCCGCGCTCTTTGCAGAACTCGTACCAAGCCCTCTTCAGCATCACGTTGATGATGTTCTGGGCCGGCTGCTTCTCAAGCCGCAGCTTGTCGTCGCCGTTCTCGACGAACGTCTTGAGGGGTATGCTGCGTTTGAGCTTGAAGCGCCCGACCGATGCAAAGCCGTCGTCGATTTCGTCTTGGTCCGCGAATGACAGGAGGCCGCGGCCCTGCACCGCGATGGGGTAAGCGTGGGTTGCGGCAGCGCGCTTCAGGCGATCGGCATCGATCACGCCAGTCGCCTCGTAAAAATGGATTGCATCCGGCGCTTCAACGACGCGAAGCCAGTTTGACGTCAACCGTTCGGGCTCATTTTTGAGCGGAATCGCACCCCGCCGCCGGAACAGCTCCCAGTTCGGGTCAATCACGGCCCCTTCCGTGCGGCGAGGAGCTTTCTGGCGCTTGAGAGCCTCAGAAAGCGTGCTCAGACCCTCTCCCCATCCGCGAACGAAATCGACTGCGATCGCGTCGCCCAGACCCTTCATCTTGCGGCCCTGCTCAAGCTTTAGCTGGATGATGAAGCGCGTGTCGCCGATCGCCTTCGCAACATCGAGCGCGATGTCCAGGTCGTCCTGTATCGCTTGGTCGTCGGCCGTGGCATTGCGGCAGACGAGCAAGACCTTGGCGGCGCGGTGCTCAATGGCGCGGTTGATTTCGCGCCGCCAGCGATCACCTGGCTGCAATGTCAGGATGTCGGCAAACACCTGGTAGCCCTCCGCTTCGAGTTTCGGCGCGAGCCACAATGCGAACTCGTCATCGGCTGGGGAAGACTTGAGGAGGAATAGCGTGTCTCGAGCCGGAGGCTCTGCTGAAGAGTCAGCGTCGCCCGGCACGGGCAGCAGGTTGGCGAGCGCCGGCGGGATCGGTGCTGGCTTCGGGAGGGCGTCGGCGACCGCCGCGGTGACGATCGTTTTGAGGACGGCCGTGTTCTGACCCCAAAGCTTCTGGTGCGCCGTCTCGATATCGGGATATTTTCGCAGCAGGGCGTTCAGGTCGCTCGGGCCAAATATGTCGCCGGTGCTTTGGAGCGCGGGCCCGATTGTCGCCACCAGGGTTGCCTTGTTCTTCGGAGTGAGCGGCGCCGACGTGGCGAGGACGTAGCGCGCGGGCTGAAGCGCATCGATACTGGTGCGCTCGCTCTTCATCTTCGAGTTCAGCTTCGAAGCGCCGGACCCGATGTAATGCTTTGCCTGCAGAATGATGTTGCCGTCGGCCGCCGCATGGCGGCCATCCATGCCGTCATCTGGCCCTTCGGGAAACGCCTCAAACCGGACGCCCAACTCCCGCCCGATCAGGTCACGCGCGAGATCCTCGAAATCGGAGTGGGAGAGTGACGAGAAATCATAATCCATTCGAGCTGTTTGTGGGATCAATTGGTACGGGGTCAAGGAACTCGAAGATAAGATCACCCACGGTGTGCCATCCGTGACACTTTACCCAGAAACGCTTGGTAAAGTGTCATTGATGACAATCACTTGGCTGAAGGAGGGGGCTTTCCTGTAACTGCTGCCCGAACGATGAAGGCATGTTAGCTAGGGGGCCTGGGCCAATAACGAGAATCGTCACCTGAATGCCGCACCACATCTTCTACTCCTGGCAGAGCGACACCGATAATCGAATTGGCCGCGGCTTTATCCAGCACGCGTTGGATCGTGCCATCCGCGCTGTGAACGCGGACGCGGACGTCGATCCTGCCGATCGCAATGTGCAGGCCGACCGCGATACGGTCGGGGTATCGGGCATGCCGCCTCTGGCCGAAACGATTTTCGGCAAGATCGACCGCGCTGTCGCCTTTCTCTCCGACCTCACGCATGTCGCGACGCGGGCAAAAGGGCAGCTTTCGCCCAATCCCAATGTCCTGCTCGAGCATGGTTGGGCGCTGAAGTCGCGCGGGTGGGCCAGGATGATCGGCGTGATGAACACGGCCATGGGTCACCCGGACGAGCATCCCCTCCCGTTCGACCTGACCCATTTCAAGCGGCCGATCCTGTTCTACTGCCCGCCGGATGCGACGGACGAGGATCGCCAAGCGGCCCGGCTCGGGCTGCAGAAGGATCTGGAGACCGCGCTTCGCCTGATCCTCGATGACGAGGTCCTGCGCGCGGCGCAGCCGCCGGAACAGCCACATCCTCACGATGTCGAATTGCTCCAGCGGTTCCGGACCCAGATCCCGGAGCGGCTACGCCAGTTCCTGCGCGAGCATAACTTCGGCGAACCCTATCCGCGAAAGGCGCTCGATCCGCTCGGCGATATCGCTGCCACATGGGCCGGGGCTGAGTTCGATTTCGAGGATCAAGTCCTGCAGGAGGCGGGCACGGCGCTGCGTGCGGCCAATAGCTCGCTGATGGAGCTGGTCTACGAACGCACCCATGTCATGGACCGCAATCCGAATATGGCGTGGCCGAGAACCGACTATAACGTGAAGCACGGCACCCAGCAGGGCACGCACGATGCCATCAGGGAATTGAATGCGCGATCTACGACCCTGATCGAAGCGATCGACGCTTTCGAGAAGGCCGGCCGCTCGCGGGTCCGTATCGCGGCGCCGGCACCGGCAGCGCCGCAGGTCGATCCCCGGTGGGAAGCCGCGAGGCAGGCAGCAGGGGAGCTTGCCGCCGACCGCATGCGGGGCGGGCTCCCTGAGATCGTCGCCGTTCCCAGCATGATCCTCCGCCTCGTTCCTCTTGCCGCGATGGATCGGCCTTCCCTTGACCCGAAGGTCGTGCTGGCCGCCGCATCGCGTTTTCCGCCTGACACGCAGGTCAGGGTCCAGTCGGATTCCGACGAGCGTCAGTGGTGGAGTTTCGGGCTGCCGCTGATCCGCACGGACAACAATCCCGAAACCAGATGGCGGACCCGCTTCGTGCGCCCTGGTGTCATCGAATATGAAGCGACCATTGGTGGTCGTGTCGATGATGCGGACGAGCAAATCCTCGTTGATGGCCGAGCGCTTGAAGGATCGATCGTGGCGCATGTTGAACGGCTAGCCGGCGTCCTCGCGGCGATCGGCCTAGCCGGACCAGGTCTGGTTTCCATCGCCTTGCGCGGCGTTGAGGATGTTGAGCTCACGCGGTCCCGTGGGGGCGGCAGGACGATACGAAAGCCGGAGCTGTTCCTACCCGAGTTGCAGGCGGAGGATCTTTCCGCCGCCATGCAGCCTCAGCTGCGCGACCAGTTCAATATCCTGTGGCAGGCGTCCGGATGGGCCGATGGCTCGCCGTCGTTCGGCTGACGAGCGACACCATGATCCTCAAGCCTCCTCCGCCTGAAACGGGAGACATCGGACTCGCGGGTTTTCGCGCGGCGGCCAAGCTTTACGAGGACACGCTGCGCAACAGGACCTACCGCGAGCTCTACCGAAAGGATCTCGCGAAGTGGCAGAAACTCTATGGGACGCTTGCGGGAAAGCGCGCGCCGGGCTCGGCCGCGGCGACGCACTTTGCGCGGCTGTCGGCGCTCTGTGGTGAGCTGCTCTCGGAATATGGCCCGGAGGCTCCACCGAAGAAGCGACCGTCCAAGGCAGTCGCCCCGGTTTCGCTGACCTACCCCGATTTCCCTGAGGAGATCACCCACCGGATCCACTTCCTGGAAGGACCGGGTATCCGCCGGCAACGCGCCGTTGAGCTGGCTACCTATGCGCCGGCCGTGTCGCGACAAACCTCTCCGCGCGGGCGCGCGCTCATCTCGATCGGGGTGCGCAAGGATCAGGTCCGGTTGTTCGAGCGCATTGTGGAATCGATCGGTGATCTCGCCACGGGCGACTATTCCGTCGCCGGCTTCGATATCGGCTATGTCATGCGGCCCGACGGAATTCCGCAGGGCCAATCCTGGACGTCCAATCCGCTCGATCCGACGTTGCCGATTGCGCGCATTTGGAACGAGAATGAAAAGGCGAGGGGTTACGGCTTTCAGGCCCGACTGCTTGGCCCCCAATGGCGGGGCGTCGACGGCAAGGGTCTTCCCGAAGACTTGCCCGACCTGACCGCAGGACCATGGGATCCAGATCCGCACTGGCAGCGTGTGCTCGAGCTTACGGAGGCTGATCGCCTCGACGAAGCGCTGGCCCTGGTGGAAGCCATTCCCGGCCGTGACCGCGAGCCGTTGTTCGACGAGGTCATCTATCTGCGGTTTCTCACCAAGACGCCGCTGCAGGCCCAGGATATCCGCGTCCTGGCCCGCAAACATGCCGAGAACTCGCTTATCGCCGGGCGACTGCTCGAGGAATTCGATGCTTTCCTCGACCATCTCGACGCCCAGTTCGCCTTGGAACCGCCGGTCCTTGAGGAGATGACCCGGTTGCGACCGGATTTTGGATCGTCGATGATCCCGCCGCTGCCACAGGCTGCCGATTGGGCGACATACCGGCGCCACATGGCGCAATTCTCCAACCCGAGCGGTCAGCGCGGCCGAATCTTCTCGAGGAATATCGGCGTCGCCGACACCGGCGCTTCGGAGTTTTTCGCGAACTCCATGGTGGCGGCCGAGGAAGCGTTTCGCCGGGAGCGTTCCATCCCTGAGATAGGGCGTGGCTGGGTGTCCGAGGTCGCGCTTTTCGATCTGGTTCGCTCGATTTGGCCCTCAGCGGTCCACCAATGGCGGCCGGCGTTCCTCGGTATGCAGTCCATCGACATCCATGTGCCGGAACTGGGCCTCGCAATCGAATATCAGGGACAGCAGCATTATGAACCGATCGCGCTCTTCGGCGGACAAGAAGGCTTCGAGCTTACCTGCGCGCGGGACGCGAAGAAGCGGTTGCTGCTCGCGCGTCACGGCACGCGTTTGCTCGAATGGCGCTTCGACGTGCCTGTAACCAGGGCCGCCTTGGTCAGTCAGCTCGCCGCAATGGCGATCGTCCTTCCAGATTAGAGCGCGAGCGCCTTTTGCCGCGGACCGCTCGTGATCTCTTCGACAACGAAGGTCCGCGCCGGGGGCGTTTCCAGCAGCTCGATTTCGGGGATCGTGTAATCGAGCCACTGCATCCGCTGTCGGCGCAGGATGATCGCGCCATGGCGATCCTGATACCGGCTGACCTCTGGATTGGCGGCGACCGTGATGACCCGGAACGACAACGGCCACTCGGCCAGCGCCGGCTCCCAGACCGCCGCCAGGTAGAAGAAGTTGCCGTCGTCGAGCTTCACTCGATACTGCTTGTCGCCCACGGTCATGTGAAATTCGGACGCCGGCACGAGGCAGCGCTGGTTGGGAAAGGTCTTCCCCTCCGATCGCGCGAACCGATACGACGTGCCGTCGCTAAAGCGGGGATTGGAGCCCCACCGCGCCTCGACCATTTCCACTTCTTGCATATCGTCCGGATTTCGCCGGATGATGGGCAAGAGCTTCTCGAGGGGAGCCTCGGAGTCGAAGGCTGTTGGCGTCGCCATACAAAGAACATATACGGAACGAACTTGAGTCGCAAGGGCGAGCGGAACGGATGATCGATGTGCAATGACTATCGTTTGGAGGTCGACATAGCCTCGATTGTCGAGGATTTCGACGACCTCAAGATCAAGATCAAAATGCCCGAGGGTACGCCGAATGTCGCGGCCCGCGAGGATATCAAGATCAGCGATATCGCGCCGATCGTCCGCAGCGGCGAGGGCAGGGGTGTGGGCGAACTCGTCAATCGACGATGGAGCTGGCCGGGGCACAACGGCAAGCCGGTCTACAATTATCAGTCGGAAGGGCGCGAGTTCTCCTCGCATCGCTGCCTGATCCTTGCCGACGGATTCTACGAGTTTACGCAGCCCGAGGATCCCAAACAGAAGCGCAAGACAAAGTGGCTCTTCACGATGCGAGACCATGATTGGTTCTGCATCGCGGGAATCTGGCGGTCGACGGCGGAGGGCGAGGCCTTCACATTGCTGACCACCGAGCCGGGCGAGGACATCAAGCCCTATCACCGGCGGCAGATAATCCCGCTTCCGCGCGATTCCTGGGCCGACTGGCTCGATCCGTCCGTACCGGCGAACGAGGTGCTGCGCGTCCTTCCGAAGGGTAGCCTCATCCCCACCCAGGTCTATCCGCCGCCGAGCCAGCAACAGGCGCTCTTGTGAGCCAGCGCCGGGAAGCTGCCGGAGATCCGGCTTGAGCGATCCAGATCGTCACCATTTCCTGCCGCAGTTCTATCTGTCCCGATGGGCGAACGGTCAGGGGCAGCTCTCGACCTATTCGCGCCAGCGCGGGAAACTCTTTGTGCGCGAATACGCGCCCAAGTCGATCGGGGCAGAGAAGGGCCTCTACGCCCTGAACGGTGTGGCGCCGGAGCATCGAAACGCGATCGAGCGTGAGTTCATGGGGCCGGAGGTGGATGACCCGGCTTCGCGGGCGCTGCGTATTCTGCTGAGCGAAACCCGGCCGGTCCTGCCGATGGATCTGCGCATGGCGTGGGTTCGTTTCCTAATGTCCTTGCTTGTCCGCCTGCCAAACCTTCTCAGGAAACTAAAGGCCGATGCGTCAGAGATGCTGGCGCAGGAAATCATCAAGCGGCCCGAGGAATATGAAGCGCTGCGGCGGGCTATCGATCCGCCAACCCTCATGGAGTTTTTGCGCGAGCGTGGCATTGATGGCCTGGTCGAGGATTTCGGCACCACCCTCATCCCCGGCCTGGTCGAGCTTCCGCAGATGAAAGCCGACATTGCGCGGATGGACTGGCGCGTCTTTCATTTTCGCGACGGGCCCTACGGACTCGTTACCAGCGACTTCCCGATCTGCATGCTGCCCGGGCTCGCGTCACCGGACTGCCTGATCTCGCTGCCGTTGTCGCCGACGGCGATCTTCCTTGCCAGCTACAGCAGTGATCTCCTGAATCAGCTTGATGCCCTTCAGCCGCCAGCGCTGATCGACAGCGCGAACCGCATATCGATCCAGAGCGCGCAGCAATATGTCTATGCCGACAACAGGCAGTATTATGATCTCGTAGATCGCTTCCTCGAGCCCGTTTCTCGCGGGCCCGAATAGCCTTTCTGACTTTCCGATGCCGCGGCTGCTCGTCGAGCCTTGAACCCTCTCCCATTGTGATAGAAGAAGCCGATGAACCTCGAAGAAGACGCCAACATCTTTTTCCGGATTTCGGCCGATTTCCCGCGAGAGGATGTCGAGGCGATTGCGTCGAGGCTCGCCGGTTCTAACAGCCTCATCCCAGGGTTCATTGCGCCAGCGGCGGGCTTGGTGTCGATCGAAGCTCTTCTCTATGCGGAGCTCATTGACCGGTCGAGCACCGTCGTGCTGGTCGATCGCAATGTAGCGTCGCGGATGGCGAAGATTGCGAAGGAAGGGGTGCGCAGGCCGCTCGATGGTCCCACCCAGGTTGCCGTCGACCTCATGGCCTTGTCTCAATCCATGAATTTGGACCTGGAGCCGGTGATTGCTTTTCGTGAATTGGCGCACGCGCACGGAAACGAAGCCGCGCTTGAGGAACTGCAGTGGTTTCGTTCCGCCGATGTTGGGCAGGCGCATGCTTGGATCGATGTGGCTCTCGGCAGGGCTGACGCCCTTCCGTCGACCGGCCCGGCTGACCGCGAAGAGTATGACCTCGCGCAGCCATTCCATCGTTGGCGCTGCAATTACGTGGTGCTGCTCAAGGCTGCTGAACTCGAACTCTCACCGATGAGTCCGCGCGAGCGTGCCGAGAGGCTCTATCAGTGGATGGCCAGCGATTTCATCATCGCCGGACCCGCAGCGCTCTATAGCTCGATGTTCTTCTCGCCGTTCGCCGCCAAGGCGGGGCTGTTCAAGCAGCTCCGGTCGCCGGATCGGCAGCGAGCGCTAACCGGAATCCGCAATGCCGCCTGGGATGTCACGTATCTGAGTGATCTGTCACGGAGAGCGATGACGGAGCCTTACGAGACCAAACGGTTCCTGCTGGCAACAGCCGACAGAGCGCTCGCTGAGATCGCGCCGCTCCTCTTTATCGACGCCGAGGACATGGCAGGCTTCGAGACAGCGCTCGCTGCGAGAGTGGAGCCATGGTGGCGAGGTGATGCCGCAGCGGTTGCACGCTTCGCGACCGACGCCATGGCAGAGGCAGAAAGCCGGCCGCCTCCGGAAGGTCCCGAGGGTGTAGACGACTATGTTGGCTATCTCATGGGGCTCGGCGAGCAGAAGATTCTCGGCGGCTAGCGGAAGTCGCGCGGCTTGACCTTGATCCCCTCGGTCTGCCGTCCCGGAACGATGCCCGAGCCTAGCCGCAGATCAGGAATGAAGATGTCGCGCGGCTGCCGGCCGAGCGGCGATTCCGGGTCGCGTGGATCAGGGCGCATCGGGCTTTTGACCACGTCGGCACGGCTTAGCCGGTAGATATCGGCGACATCTGCCCGGTTGCCGACGCTCGCGAGCAGCGGCGACAGGTCTTCGAGCCGCTGCGCGATCACATGGATCACCTCGCCCTCGCGCTGGACCTGACCCCGCACACCCATCATCGACGAACCCAGCACGATGCGTCGATGTTTCTCAAAGACATTCGTCCAGACGACGAGGTTGGCGACATTCGTTTCGTCTTCGAGGGTGATGAACATGACCCCTTTCGCCGAGCCCGGCTTCTGTCTGACCAGCACGATCCCGGCGAGATTGATCCAACGGCCGTCCTTCACGGATTGAAGTTCCTCGCATGTGATTATCTTGCGGCTGCGCAGCTCGTCGCGCAGGAAGGCGAGGGGATGGGCACGTAGCGACAGACCGGACGCGCGATAGTCCTCGACGACTTCAGCGCCGGCGCCCATCGGCGCAAGAATGACCGTCGGTTCGATCGCTTCCTCTCGCAGCTTGCCCTCTCGCTCGTCGGCCGCGGCGAACAGCGGCAGCGCCGCGTTGCCGAGTCCCTTCACGCTCCATAGTCCCTGGCGCCGGGTGCTCCCCAGCGATCCAAATCCGTCGGCCTCGCCGATACGGTCGAGAGCGCCCCGGCCTACGCCCGATCGGCGCTGGATTTCTTCGACGCTCTCAAAGGCTTGATCGGCGCGCGCGGTGACGATGGCTGCGGCGTCCTTATTGGCAAGATCAGTCACCATGCGCAGACCCAGACGCACGGCGAGGTAGCGGCCGCCCGTGGGCTCCAGCGTGCAATCCCAGCGGCTGTGGTTCACGTCGATCGGGCGAACCTCAACCCCGTGCTGCCGCGCGTCGCGCACGATCTGAGCGGGCGCATAGAAGCCCATGGGCTGGGCGTTCAGGAGGGCCGCGCAGAATATGTCGGGGTGATGGCACTTCACCCAACTGCTGGCATAGGCGATCAGCGCGAAGCTCGCTGCGTGGCTTTCAGGGAACCCATAGGAGCCGAATCCCTCAATCTGCTTGAAAGTACGCTCCGCGAAATCCTGATCGTAGCCGCGTGAAACCATGCCATCGATCAGCTTGTCCCGAAAATGGGAGACGCCGCCGGTGAGCTTGAAGGTAGCCATTGCCCGGCGGAGGAGGTCGGCTTCGCTCGCGGTGAAGCCGGCGCACTCGATCGCCACGCGCATCGCCTGCTCCTGGAACAGCGGTACGCCCAAGGTCTTCTCGAGCACCCGTCGGAGCTCTTCGGTGGGGTAGGTAACCTCCTCCTCGCCGTTTCGACGCCGGCGGTAAGGGTGGACCATATCGCCCTGAATCGGTCCCGGGCGGACGATCGCCACCTGAATTACCAAATCATAGAAGGTACGCGGCGCCATCAGCGGAATGGAAGCCATCTGCGCGCGACTCTCGATCTGGAAAACGCCCAAAGTGTCTGCTTTGCGGATCATCGCGTAGGTCGCCGGATCCTCTGCCGGTATCGTGGCGAGATCGAGTTTCACCCCTTTGTCGGCCTCTAGGAATTCAAACGCTCTCCGCATGCACGATAACATGCCGAGGGCTAGGACATCGACCTTCATGAACCCCAATAGGTCGATATCGTCCTTGTCCCACTCGATGACTTGTCGGTCCTCCATTGCCGCTGGCTCGATCGGAACGAGCTCGTCGAGCCGATCGCGGGTGAGCACGAACCCGCCTGGGTGCTGCGATAGATGCCGCGGCGTATTGATGAGCTGCCGCGCCAGCTCCAGCGTCAGCGCGAGCCGCCGATCGCTGAGGTCCATGTTGAGCTCTTCGGCATGCTTTTCCTCGACGCCCTCGCGACTCCAGCTCCAGACCGCACCGGAGAGGCCGGCCGTCATGTCCTCGCTGAGACCCAGCGCCTTGCCGACGTCGCGGACCGCGCCGCGTGCACGATAGCGGGTCACGACCGCCGTCAACGC
Organism: uncultured bacterium; assembly: GCA_903884945.1. Lineage (GTDB taxonomy): Bacteria > Pseudomonadota > Alphaproteobacteria > Sphingomonadales > Sphingomonadaceae > Sphingomonas. The sequence continues at coordinate 67,036 of CAISGR010000020.1, read as the reverse complement.
AGACCGCGTCCGGCCATAGGTCTCATAAATCCACTGGATCACTTCCTCGCGGCGCTCATGCTCGAAATCGACATCGATATCGGGCGGCTCGCGCCGCTCGGCCGAAACGAAGCGCTCGAACAGAAGCTCAGATCGGACAGGATCGATCGACGTGATGCCGAGTACGTAGCAAACCGCGCTGTTCGCCGCTGACCCTCGCCCCTGACAAATGATCTCACGCCGCCGCGCCTCGGCGACGATCGAATGGACCGTCAGAAAATACGGTGCGTATTCCAGATCGGCGATTAGCTTCAATTCGTGCTCGAGCTGGGTACGGACCTTGCCCTCGATTCCTTCAGGATAGCGCTCGGGCGCCTTTTCCCAGGTGAGCCGCTCCAGCTCTTCCTGCGGCGTTCGACCAGGAACGCTGATCTCGTCCGGATATTGGTAGCGCAGCTCTTCAAGACTGAACGTGCAGCGTTTTGCTACCTCCAGTGTGCGCGAGACCGGGGTGGCGTCGTTGAGATAACGGCGGAAGAGCCGGTCCATTTCCTCGCCGGTCTTCAGGTGGCGGTCTGCAAATCGTTCGCGCCGATCGCCAAGCTCGTCGATCGTGCATCGCTCTCGGACGCAGGTCACGACATCCTGCAGCATCCGCCGATCTGGCGAATGGTAGAGAACATCATTGGTGGCGACGGTCGGCACGCGGGCGGCGGCCGCCATGTTCGCGAGATCGCGCAGTCGGATCGCGTCCTTCGGCCGGCGGCGAATGGATAGCGCTAGATATAGGCGATCACGGAAGATCCTCCTGGCGCGCGAGAGCGCCCCTTCGGCCACCGTATCCGCGCGGTCCGGAACAAGGATCGCAATGAGACCCTCATGCCACTGCTCGAGGTCGGGCCAGTCAAGGTGGCAGGCACCCTTTCCAGCGCGCTCTTTGCCGATGCTCAGCAAGCGGCACATATGCCCATAGGCGGCGCGATCAGTCGGGTAGACGAGAAAGGCCGTGCCATCCACGAGATCCAGGCGGCAACCGATGATCGAACGTACGCCTGTCGTCTTCTCGGCGTCCCAAGCCCGCACGACGCCCGCCACGGAACTGCGATCGACGATACCGAGCGCGGGCAGTCCCAGCAGAGCCGCGGCAGCAAACAGCTCTTCGGGCGATGACGCGCCGCGCAGGAAGCTGAAATGCGTCGTGACCTGCAGCTCGACATAGCGGGCATCGCTTGTCATGCGAATGCGCCATGGATGAACCAGCGCATGTTGCCGGTGGCATGGCTGGTCCCGTCGCCTAAGCGAAACAGCCAGTAGCGGCCACCCGTTTGGGTCTCGACCTGATAATAGTCGCGGACAGTGAGGGCCTTTTCAGCTTCAATCCCGCTCTCACGCCACCATTCGCCATGGAGGCGTTCCGGGCCGTCCCCCTGGGTCACACGGTATCGTTTGCGCCGCCAGATGAACATGCGCGGAGCATCGTCCGGCAGAAGCGCAATCACTTCGATCGGCTCGGGCCGATGCAGCAACCGAGCGGGGCGGGGCAGGGCATCATCCCATCCCGCATCGGTGATTTTGCTCAGGGCCGGCAGCATGGTCGTGGAGCGCTCTGGCATCGCGCTCGCTTGTGGACTGACCCGGTGAAGGCTGCGTTGGCCGAACCGATTGGCTAGAGCATCGACCAGAGCCGCGAGGTCTGGACCCTGACGCCCGAGGCTATCGAGCCCTTCGCCCTGTGTTGAACCCAGAGCTTCGACGAGCGGGGTGACCAACGTCATGGCTTCGATGCCTTCGCCCGGCTCGATCGTCTCGATTTTGGCGCAGAGCAGCTTGGCGAGATGACGCGCATCACGAGACGCGGCGGCTGTTCCGACCCGGACCGCCTGATTGTGTCCGTCGACCCTATGGAAATAGCAATCGAGCCGGCGTGCGCCCTTGCCGATGTGGCTGAGCTGGTCGACGACATCGGACACGAGGTCGCCAATTACCAAGGCGAAGGCTTCCGGTGTCGCGATAGGCTCCATGAAACCCCGCCGAGCCTTTGGAAGGTGTTCGGGGAAGATCGGATCAATCGGCTCATGGAGCGTCCCCAACGCCTGGTCGAGACGTCGATGCAGCTCACGACCAAACCGCTTGGCAAGCGGTGGCCGCGGCGCGTCGATGAGCTGCTCAATGCGCTCGAACCCCAATTTTCGCAGGGCTTCGACATCACCTCCGGGAAGTCGGAGCGCCGATATCGGCAGAATCGCGATCGCCTTGCGGTGATCTCCGGGCTCGATTGTGACGGGCCGACCCGCAGGGACATGCCGTGCAACGGCGTGAGCACAGCCCGCAGTGTCGGCAACCGCGATTTGCACCGAGAGCCCGGACGCCGCGATGCGACGATGAAGATCCTTTAGGAGCGCCTTCTCCGTCCCGAACAGCGACGCGCAACCCGTGATGTCGAGCCAGAGCCCGTCCGGTGCATCGGGGGACACAAACGGTGAGTAGCGCCGACCTGCCCAGAGCGCGAGACGGCGCAGGCCCTCAAGATCCGCATCGGGCTCCGCGTCGACCACCCGGAGTTCTGGCGCCAGCGAGCGCGCTTTTGTGACTGTCATTCCTGGTTTGATGCCGAGAGCGCGAGCGCCAGCATCGATCGCTGCGATGACGCGGCGACCGTGGTCCGGGATGGCCGTCACCAGCGGCGCATCGCAGGCGATTGTATCGTGCCGCTCAGGCGACGAACTTGCGTTCTTCCTGCGCAGCCGGTCGGTCGACCAGTGCGGCAGGAAGAGCGATACGACCCGTTGCATCGCAGCCCTCCACAATCCAGCTGTGCGGATTTCCGCCGCGCACGCGTTCCAGCTCAACCCGCCAGCGTGGTCGCCCCAGGCTCGGAATGCCGAGATCTTCACTTGGGTGAGCCGTTACTCGCCAACGCGTTGCGGCCGCCGTTCCCTCGACGGCCTGTTCAACCCTGGAAGCGCGCCGGAAGACGAAGGCGGCAACGCCCGAACTTTCTGCTGCAAGCTGCAGGCGCTTGGAGGCAGTAGTCGAATATTTCTCCACCTCCCCGACCACCCCGGCAAGGCCTGGTTGGCGCAAACATTCCTCCATCGCGAGGAGCACGTTGGTATCGCTGCCAGCCTCGACGTGAATTACGCGGTTCGGATGCAGCCCCGCCAGGTGAAGGGCAGGGGCGAAGAGATCGCGCCAGCGGAGGCACCAGAAAACCGGACCCTCTACACGCGCGAGAATTCCGGCAAGGAATACGGTAGCGCTCGCCTCATCAGCCAGATCGGTACTGCCCGCGATCTCGTGAAGCGTGCCGGTGGCTATGCCACCGCCTGGCAGGCGACAATCAATGCTCTCGATCCCGAACGGAATGGCGTCGTGTCGCCCATCAGTGCCCTCGATCTGCGCGATGCGCGCACGTAGATCATCAAGGACGGCTGACTCGCGCATAGCATCACAGAGACTCGGAAGGTGATTAATTCGTTCCCTCTTTGTTCTGACGAGGGCGCACCAGAGTCAAGCGTGATGGAGATCGCCTCTCGCGCCGTCGCCGCAACGACCGGCGAAAAAGGGGCACATTTCCGACGCGAAAAAATTCGTGGTGGTCTCTTGGATAGCGGCCGACGTTGGAATCCGGCAGATTGCTCTGATGAACGATCTTAATGGCAAGTCTATCGCGGAGATGCTCGCGCTCCATGCCGCAATCAACGAGGAACTACGATCGCGCAATGTCTTGCGGTCTGCCAACAATCCGACGGGAGACCTGGCCGAATATCTCTTTTGCACAGCTTTCGGTTGGGAGCAGGAGGCCAATTCGAAGAAGGGCTTCGACGCGGCGGACTCGGACGGCGTCCGCTATCAGATCAAGGGCCGCCGGCTGCACAGGCGCAACAAGTCGCGTCAGATGTCGGCGATCCGGTCGACGGACGGTTTCGATATATTGGCCGGCGTTCTCTTTAACGACGACTTCTGCGTCATTCGCGCGGCGCTGATCCCTGCAAGCGTGGTGTTCGAGCGAACAAGCTTCGTCGATTATACGAAGAGCCATAAATTCTACCTTCGTGATGATGTGTGGGATGCACCAGGCGTGAGCGACGTTACCGAGCGCCTCCGGGCCGTCGAGCAGGCCTAGATACCAAGTGCGGCTGAGCTGCGGTGGCCGCCGCGCGAGCGGCCAAGCGGGCAAGAAGTGTTACAGCAGAAAAAACTGACGAAAGACGCACGAACGGGATTCACATTGCCGCAAGCGATGCTAAGATTCATCTTATGTTCCACCAAGCCGACCTTTTCGATGCCGTTGAAGTCGGCCAGGGAGCGCCTGCCAAGAGCCTGAATTTGCCGGCGCTGATCGAACGGATCGCGGATTTCTCGCCGCGACCGCGCTACGCGTTCATGGTCCTCAACCTCATTGCCAAAGCCGCCGGGGGAAACAGCGGTTCAGCGGGCCCATATGTCGATACCGAGGACGAGGTTCGCGTGCCGCTCCGCGATTGGCTGTGCGATTCACTGGTTCCGATGGCAAAGCGCGATGCGCGCCGCCTGATCATCGTCGAAGAGGTCAAAGCGTCGCTCGCTGCGCAGGACGCCTTGCCAGAGGACCCAGGGGAGGCAGCAAAGGCGATCGACAATGAGGTTCGTGAGCGGGTCCGGCGCTCTGGTCGGTGCAATGTCAGTCGCGCCGTCTCCGATCTCGTCCGCGCCGGTCTGGTCCGGCGACACTATCAGGGCTACCGTGTAGACCACCATAATCGTGGCGCTCAACGTGAGGCGGTGTACACGATCACTGAGGCAGCCGCGCGGGCCCTTTGGTCGCAAAGGGCCTGATACCCCATCCGATGAAGCTCGTTTCACAGATTTGCCGTTTTCAACGATTCGTTGAAATGCGCGTTTCAGTGAAATTATTTGCTATTTCAGCCGAATCGTGGTTTCAGCGGTTCGGTGAAAGACCCAATTGGCATCGAACGACGGGCGGCAGAAGCGCTTGAGGCCTTTCTAGGCTCAATCCCTCAATTCGCCGTCGGCCCAATGACGCTGAGTGGCAAGCCAGGCGAGGCTGATCGAGGCGTAGACATCGTCGCTGAAACCGAATTCGCCGGCCGACCACTCAGACTCGTGGTCGAGGTCAAAAGCAACGGGCAACCCCGGATTGCGCACCAAGTAGCCTACCAGCTCAAACGTTATCTGAATCAGACTGGCCAAGAGGGCGTGCCTATGTTCATCGCGCCCTATTTATCCGAACAGGCGCAGGCGGCATGTCGCGAGGAAGACATCGCCTACCTTGATTTCCAGGGCAACGCGCGCCTCGTTGTCGATACCATCTTCATCGAGCGCAAGGTTGAAGGGAAACCCGATCCCGAACGACGTTCTCTGCGCACCCTATTCAAGCCAAAGTCGACCCGGATCCTGCGCGTATTGCTGAACGAGCCGCATCGGCCTTGGCGCGTGACCGAGCTTGCTGAAGAAGCCAAGGTCAGCCTCGGGCTGGTCAGCACGATCGGCACCGCCCTGCGTGAACGGGAATGGGCCGACCAGAGCGAACAGGGGCTGCGGCTCGTCGATCCTTCCGGTTTGCTGGACGAATGGGCCCGCAACTATGAGCAGCCCAGAGGGGAGGAGGTCCGCCTCTATACCCACCTTCATGGCAAAGCCCTAGCGGAGCGGCTGCGTGATCTAGCAACCGAGCAGGGAAGGGTGGCGCTGGCCTCGTTCAGCGCGGCCGATTGGTACGCGCCCTTCGTTCGCCAGAGCACCAGCTATTTCTACGCGGACGAGAAGGGCCTTGGCGCCTTGCAAACAATCCTAAATCTGACTGCACCCGCAAAGGGTGCGAACATTGTCGTGCGCGTCCCCGATGAGGATGGCGTGCTCGACGACGCGCGGGCCGTCGCACCGGGGATCATCGCGACTAGCCCGGTTCAGACCTATCTCGATCTCATGGCGGGCGGCGAGCGCGGCGTCGAAGGGGCAGAACATCTGAAGGACAAGCTTTTGCGGTGGCCTTCATGAACGACGAACCGCAATCGGCCACAGACTATGACGATCGCACCAGCGCCGCGGTGAAGTCGGTGCTCGTTGAGATTGGCCAGACACTGGGCAGCTTTCGCGGGAAGTTCGCGGTTATCGGCGGCGCCGTGCCTTGGCTGCTGCTCGAGGACAGCGAGATGCGCCACGTCGGCACACTCGACATAGACCTCAGTCTCGACGCACAGGCTCTGGCCGCCGGCGAAGAATATGTCGCTCTTGTCGATGCCCTCCACGGGCAGGGTTACGCCCCCCGCGACACGCTTAGATATTTCCAGATGGTCCGGACGGTGCAGCCGAAGGATGACGGACCTCCGATCGATGTGATCGTTGATTTCCTGCGCCCCTATGACGCCGTCCTGGAGAAGAACCGGCCGCCGCTCACCACTGAATTCGCAACCCAGCGTGCATCCGGCGCGGAGCTTGCCATTCATTTCCATGAGCTCGTCGCGATCGAAGGCGATATGCCCAAGGGCGGGACCAACAAGGTGATGATCGCCGTCGCCTCGATTCCGGCGCTTCTCGCCATGAAGGGCTTCGCGCTCGATGGGCGCTACAAGCAGAAAGACGCCTACGACGTCTATTATTCGATCCGGAATTATCCCGGAGGAATCGAAGCACTCGCGGGCGATTGCCGCCCGCTGTTGGAGCATCGAAGTGGCCGGGATGGCTTCGCGCATGTGGTTGCGAAATTCGACGATCCGGACGGCTATGGTCCTACATGCGTGCGCAACTTCGTAGAGGGCTCGGATATCCTGGACGGCCGAACGCCGGACGAATGGCAGCAGGACGCCTTTGGTCAGGTCGACGCCTGGGCTCGCGCGATGGGACTTAGATGACACACGGATCCGCGGGGCCACAATGAAGCTCATTCACACCGCCGACTGGCAGCTCGGAAAACCATACGGGCGGTTTGAGCCGGAAGTGCGCGCCGCACTTTCCGAGGCGCGCTTCGATGCCATCGATGCGATCGGGAGGGAAGCAGCTCGTCACGGTGCGGCTCATGTTCTGGTCGCGGGTGATGTCTTCGACACCGAGGGACCTGAAGACCGCACGATCGTTCAAGCGATATCCCGCATGGAGCGCCATGCGTGCCGGTGGTGGCTCCTCCCGGGCAATCACGACTTTGCCCGCAATGGCGGTCTCTGGGACCGTGTTCGCCATCGCGCGGGGGGCGGTATCACCGTCTTATCGGAAGCGCAGGCCCACGAAATCGAGCCCGGAATCTGGCTCCTTCCAGCGCCCCTGACGCATCGCCACAACCTTGATGATCCCACCGAGCTTTTCGACACCATGGCGACACCGGGAGGCCGCATCCGCATTGGCCTCGCGCACGGATCGATCCACGACTTCGGCACTCAGGGCGAGACCAAGAACCAGATCGCGCCCGACCGGGCTCGTCGCTCCACGCTCGATTATCTCGCGCTTGGAGATTGGCACGGGACGCTCAATATCGAGGCGCGCACCTGGTATGCGGGCACCCCCGAAACCGATCGCTTCCAACGCGATGAACCTGGTCAGATACTATTGGTCGACATCGGCGAAGGTCGCGATCCGGTGGTGACGCCAATCCGCACGGGGCGCTTCCAGTGGATCAAGCGAAGCTGGACAGTGAACGATCAGGCCGGCTTCGATGCCGAGTGCGACCAATTGTTGGGATCGATCGATCCGCCTTCGACGCTCCTTGAACTATCGCTGGCCGGAATCACGAGCCTTACGGACCGGGTCGGGATGCTGGGCAGACTCGAAAACGATGTCGGGCACCGTGTCCGCTATCTCGACGTTCGCGCAGTCGATCTTGTCGGCCGCCCCAGTGCAGACGATCTTGCTAGCCTCTCGGTTGAGGGCATGCTCGGCGTCGCCGCGGCGAAACTTTCTGCGGCAATTGAAACAGGCGGCCCCGATGGGTTGATTGCAAAGCGCGCCTTGGAGCGTCTCTTCGTCGAGTACAGCCGGGAGGACAGGGCATGAGCCTGTACCTGCGCCGTATCGCCATCGACGGCTTCCGCAAGTTTCGGGAGCCGATGGCGATTGAAGGGCTCACCGACGGTCTCAACGTTGTCATCGAACCCAATGAGACCGGCAAGTCGACAGTGCTCGAGGCGCTTCGCGCGGCATTTTTCGTTCGCCACGGTACGAAGAACCAGCTCGCCCAATCGTTCGCGCCTTATGGGGAAGCCGTCGGTCCGGAAATTCAGGTTTCGTTCGATGCCGATGGCGCACCATGGACGGTGACCAAGCGCTTTCTGCGCGGCGCATCGATCGAGGTCACCGGTCCACAGGGTAGAGCACAGGGCGAGGAAGCGGAAGCCCGCCTACACGCGCTGCTGGGATCGGTGCGCGACACCAGTCAGAAGGGCGACGCCGGCACATACGGCGCGCTTGGACTTCTTTGGGTTGCACAAGCTGAGGCACTCGCGGTCACCGGGCCAGGCCAGATAGTGCGTGACACGGTCCGCTCGACGCTTGAAGCCGAGGTCGGTTCGATCATGGGCGGCCCCGCCTACACGCGCGTCCGAACCCGGATCGACGAGCAATATGGGCGCTACTGGTCCCCAACCGGGCAGAAGCGCGGGCGGCAGAACGAAGCACGAGAGCGCGTTGACCAGGCTGAAGCGGCCGCCCGCGACGCCGCCGAACGTCTGGCTGGACTTGAGAGGACGTTCTCCGAACTCGAAAATGCGCGCTTCAGACTGAAGGTCGTTCACCGCGAGATCGCGGACGACACAGACGTGCAAACGCGGAAGGATCTCACTGCTTCTCTCGAGACGGCGCGCGCAGCTGCGCAAATCCTCGCGACCCGGCGGGCCGAGCATGAGGCCATCAGCGCGAAGACGCGAAACCTTGAAGATCTCGTCGATCGGCATCGCAAGGCGACCGACGAACGCACTAGCGCTGAACTCGCGCTGGGTGTTGCGCGCTCACGCCGCGCCGAAGTCCGCGAAGGCTTGGCCACAGCGCAGCAACGGCTCGTTGAAGCGCGCAGCGCCTTGGAAGCCGCGCGCACCGCTCGCCAGGAAGCTCGAGGTGCCCTCAGCACGGGCGAGGAGCTTTTACGCGCGTCGCGGCGCCGCAGCGCGGTGTCCGCGGCACGCGCGCGTCACGCCGAGCTGATCGACCTCGAGCGGCTTCAGGAAGAGGCCACAGTCCTCACCGCGTCGCTGATACCGGCCAAGGCGATGGATGCGATCGAGGCAAACGAGCGACTCGTAGCTGAGGCGCGCGCGGCGCTCGCCGCAGGTGCGACGCGGATTGCCCTTGTCGGGAACGCTGAGGGCATATCGATCGATGGCGAACCGATGGCGCTCGGCGAGCGAACCCTGTCGGGTGAGACCCGTCTCCGGTTCGGCAATGCCGAGCTGATTATCACGCCGCCGGCCGGGGCGGCGAGCGCTGAGGGAGCGCTCTCCTCGGCGCTGGAGCGACAAAAGTCTGCATTGGGCGAGTTCGGGCTCACGAGCTTGGCGGAGGGGCGCGCTCGCAATGATACCGCGCGAGACGCAGTAGGCGAGTTGCGCACGATCGCGGCGCGCATCTCCGCCGTGACGCCGGCCGATGCCCTTATCGGGCTCGCTGCCGGCCCCGATGCGCTCAAGCTCTTCATCGCTGAAATGAACGACGAGAGTAAGACCGTCGAAGCCGACATCCCCGATATCACACTCCTCACTGCCCGGCTCGAAGCGGCCGACACCGCTCTCGCGAGGGCGGAAGGTGCACAGGAAAGCGCTGTTGAGGCGCTCCGCCGAGCAGAACAAGAGGACGCGCCGCTGGCCAGCGCGGAAGCGGGCGCGGCCAGCACGCTCGCCAACGCTAACAGTCAGATCGAGACGATCGAAGGCCGCCCGGAATTCCCAACCCTGGCGGCAGACGTCGTTCGGGCCCGCGAACAGATGGCTGAAGCAGCCGTGAAGCTTGAGGAGGCCACCCGGGACGCGACTGCGCACGATCCTGCGGCGATCACGCGAAGGATCGAGACAATCGATGCGCGGGTAAAGGCGGCGGGGGAGGCTCGTGCCAAACTCGAGATGGACGTCGCGCGGCTGGAGGGGACTGTCGAGAGCGAGGGCGGGAAGGGGCTCGCCGATCGGGAGGCAGGGGCTCGCGAGGAGGCTGAGGCGGCACGTGCGGCACTACAGCGGATCACCGAGGAAGCCGACACGCTGAAGTTGTTGCGCGATACGCTCGATGAAGCGCGGGATGAGACGTCGGCAAAGTTTGTAGGGCCCGTCGCCAAGCGCGCGAAACGCCATATCGAGCGGCTCTTGCCCGGCTGCGACCTGAGCTTTTCTGAGGACCTCACGCTGGAGGCGATTGTGCGAGGCGGTATCAGCGAAGGGTGCGGCGATCTTTCCCGCGGCACACAGGAGCAGCTGGCGGTCCTGACACGGATCGCCTTTGCCGACATGCTCCTGGAGCAGGGCCGTCCGGTGTCACTGATCTTGGATGACCCGCTTGTCTATGCCGATGACGCGCGGCTCGACCTTATGGTCGAGATCTTGAGCGAGGCGGCAGAGCGGATGCAGGTTATCCTGCTGACTTGTCGGGACAGGGCTTTCAGGCACGTCGCCGCGAACCGTGTGTCTATAGACCGATGACGTGCTGGCTGAAGCCTGCGCACTGCCGGGGATGGCGCGTGACAGCAACAGTTCGGGCAGGCGCTATAAAGACGAGATGTTGGGGGGATTAGAAAATGGGCGTGAAAAAGCATTTTCCTCGCGGATCCGAGTGGCGGCAGTGGGATCTGCATATCCACACTCCTGCTTCTTTTCATTGGAAGGGAGAGCGCTTCTCAGCGAGTGGATGCACAAGCCGGGACAACGAGTTGATCGACGAGATGATAACGGCGATCAATGATACCGCTCCGGCGGTCTACGCCATCCAGGATTATTGGGGTTTCGATGGGTGGTTCGCGCTGAAACGGCGGCTAAGCGAAGGGACGGGTCCCGGACTAGAAAAGACCGTTTTCCCCGGCATCGAGCTACGGCTTGCTGCGCCGATCCAAGGGCGCTTGAACGCGCACGTTCTATTTTCGGATGAAATTCCCGATCAGCATCTCAAAGACTTCCTTTCGGCCCTGAAGCTCGAGATCACCGGCCAGCCGCTCTCTCCTCACGCTCTCATCGCCTACGCCCGGGCGGCCAACGCAGACAAATTGAAGACCCACAGCTTTGAAAAAGCCGAGGTCATGGCGAGCGACGAGACGGCGCTCCGCGCTGGCTACGTGATAGCGGAGCTCAATGTCGACAGCTACAAAGCTGCGGTTCGGGCGGTCCCAGACGGCATGGCTCTAGGTTTCATGCCGTTCGAAACGAACGATGGGCTCGCATCCGTCAAGCATCAGGAACATTACGCTTACGCAATCGGCCTATTTGACAGCTCGCCAATCTTCGAGACCAGAAAGGAAGGCCTCTGGAATGCCTTCGTCGGTCGCAAGTGCCCAGAGAACGAGAGTTTTTTCGATGCCTTCCAGGAATCGATCGGAGGAATCCCTCGGCTGCCAGTTTCAGGCAGCGATGCGCACCAATTACGTGGGACCGCTGGTGACAACAATGCGCGCGGATATGGCGACTTCCCCTCTCAGCGGATCACATGGATCAAGGCCGACCCCACGTGGCGGGGCCTGCAGCAAGCCATCAAAGAGCCGTTCAAGCGATGCCACATAGGCCTTACGCCACCCAAGTTGCAGCGGATCTCTGCGAACAAGACCTTTTACATCGACACTGTGTCCCTCTCGAAGGTCGATGGCAGTTCGTTGGCAGAGACCTGGTTCGACGGTTGCGCAATTCCCTTCAACGCGGATCTCGTGGCGATCATCGGTAACAAAGGCAGCGGAAAGAGTGCCCTAGCGGATGTGCTGGCACTCGTTGGAAACTCGCAAGAACATGCTCATTTTTCGTTTTTAAAAGCGGATCGATTTCGAGGCAAAGCCGGCGAGCCGGCGCGGCAATTTTATGGCAAGTTAGATTGGCTGGCCGGAGAGCCGAGCCAAGCGAATCTAGCTGCCAACCCGGCCCCTGATCGAGTGGAGATGGTCCGTTATGTGCCGCAGGGGCGTTTCGAGGCTCTGTGCAACGAGCATGTGACCGGCAAATCAGAGAACTTCGAACGTGAGCTTCGGTCCGTTATCTTCTCTCACATACCAGCTGAAGACCGTCTGGGCGCACTTGACTTCGACCAGCTCATCGAGGCGCAGGAGAGCACCCTTCGCGCGCGGCTAGATGAAGCCAGAAAGAATCTGGTTACCCTGAACCGTCTCATCGCCGGAACAGAGGACCAACTCCATCCTTCGATTAGAAAGAATATCGAAGAACAAATCCATTTGAAATCCGTTCAACTGGCGGAGCTGGAGCTAAGCAAACCACCTGCGATCGCCGCTCCTGCAGAGACTCTTACGCCTGATCAGGAAACCGCCGCCGCTACGCTGGCAGAGATTTCCACGGCGATCGCTGCGTTGGCCGACGAAGAAAAGGCTATTGGCGAAGCGTTGACGAGACTCTCCGCGCAGCGGAAAGCGGCGCGCGATGTTCTCGAGCGGTTCGCGCTCATTCGGGAGCAGATCGCGGCGGCGGGTACCGAAATCGCCGGGCAGTTGGAACTGCTTGGGTTGCGGCTGCCCGATATCCTGACTTTTGAGATTAACGAAGGAAAGGTGCGCGAGGTAGATTCCGGCGCGGAGCGAGAAATGGGGACCCTAGCCGCCCGGATTGAGGCGATCAAAAAAGAAAGAGCGGACTATTCCGGCCGCGCCGAACAAGCCACCGAAGCGCTCAACGGACCACAGCGAGCTTACCAAGACCATCTTAACGCCATGAAGACGTGGCAGATGTCCGTAGGCGAAATCGAAGGCGCGCCTGATGTGCCGGACAGCAAGCTGGGGCTGGAAGCACGACTGTCCCAACTGGACCAGCTTCCACGCATACTAGATGAGCGACGCGCGCAACGCACTGTGCTTGCAGCCCAGATTTTCCATATTCTGGCGCTACAACGAGATCAACGCCAGAAACTTTTTGAGCCTCTTCAGAAAGTCATTTCAGAGAACAGCCTGATACGGGACGAATATCGCCTCCAGTTTCGATCCCATCTCGCGACTTATCACGATCTGGTTTCAGAACGGCTGTTTTCCCTTGTTAAGCAGAGTATTGGAGAGCTGCGCGGCGAAGATGAAAGCCGGGCCGCCATAAGGGCGCGTGTTGAAGCGCAGGATCTTGATACCGAGGCAGGCGCTTTGGCGCTCGCCGACGATCTTCATAAACTGCTGCATGATGCGGCACGTCAGCGGGCGTCAGACCAAGCCGACCTCAACGGGCTAATGCGGAAGGACAGGGCGCCGACGGAAGTGTATGATTTGATATACAGCTTTGAGTATCTTGAGCCCAAATACACTCTATTGTTCCAGGACACGCCAATCGAACAACTCTCGCCGGGGCAGCGCGGGGCACTGCTTCTGATCTTCTACCTTTTGGTCGACAAGAAGCGAAATCCCATCATCCTCGACCAGCCCGAGGAAAATCTCGACAATGAAACGATCGTTAGTCTGCTCGTGCCAGTCCTCAACGCGGCAAAAGAAAACAGGCAGATCATCATGGTGACGCACAACCCAAACTTGGCCGTCGTGTGCGATGCGGAACAGATAATCTTCGCGGAGTTCGACCGGAAAGCTATGTGCAGCATCACATATCTCGCGGGCTCGATCGAAGACCCCGCGCTTAACCAAGCTGTCGTCAATGTTCTCGAGGGCACGAAGCCCGCATTCGATAATCGAGGGAATAAGTACCAATAGCGGCCAGAAGTGATCGGCGCACCGCTCAGTCATGGCCATCGCAAGAAGCGCTATGTCCGATAAACGCGATTCTCGGACATAAGAATTGGCTTCGAGAGGGCTGCCGATATCGAGCAATGCGTTCTCACGTCATCGTTGCACTCGCGCCGGCATCGACCGATTGACTCCCGGCCTGCGATCTCGATGATGCTCGCCATGAACGTAACGCCCCTGATCGCACCCGAGGTTCGCGCCGCAGTCGACCGCCTGTTCGATCTCGCAAGCAGCGACACCGGTCAGGCGGGTCGTGTCGCCAATTTCCTTCTCGCATGGCACAATGGAGCGGATTGGGGCGGTTTTGATCTCGCCGATCTCTTTGGCGTCGACCGCGCAATCGCCGCCGACATGGCGACGATCTTCACGTTCCTTGGCCAGTATCCAAGCGGCATCTATCCGGACGCGTTCGGGCATGGTGACGACATTGTCCCGATCCTGCAGCGCTGGCGCGGTTACACGGACGAATAGACACCACGGTAGGCCAGGCCAGGCGGAAGCGCTGTCGTTTCCTCTCCCGGAATGCTCCACATTCTCGCTTGGCGGTCGGTCAAGCGGCAGTTCGAGGCTAGCATTGTCGAAAACGTCCATTCCGTTCCTACATAAAATTCTTGAAACTTTCACTTTATGCAAGTATCGGGAATTTTATGAGCGCCCTCACCTCCGCCCTGTCTGACGGCAAGCTCGCCGGCCGCGTTTTCGATGAACGCCAGCTTGGCGAGGCGATCGACGGCGGCGCTGCGCGTCGCTATGCGCTCGTCAACCGCGCGCTGAAGGACGGTTCGCTCGTCCGTCTCAAGCGCGGCACCTATCTTTTGGGCAAATCCTATCGATCGGACGCGATTCATCCCTTCGCCGTGGCCCAGGCCCTCATTCCGGGCAGCTATGTTTCGTTCGAGACCGCCCTCGCTCACCATGGCTGGATTCCCGAGGCAGTCTACGCGACCGCAAGCGTGACGCCCGGACGCAAGACGCTTGAATTCGACACCCCGGTCATGGGCCGGTTCACCTTCCATCCGCTCGCCATCCACGAATATCAGTTCCTGGTGGGCGTGGAGCGGCAGAAATTGGGTGCCCTCACCGCGTTCGTTGCGAGCCCCTTGCGCGCGCTCCTCGACCTCGTCGCATTGCGGAAGCAACGCTGGACGGGTTTCGACTGGCTAACCAGCGGCCTGCGCATCGACGAGGATCATCTCCACACGCTCAAACGCAAGCAATTCGCGTCGCTGAAATCGGTCTACAAGCACAAGGCGGTCAACGACTTCCTCCGTTCCCTCGAGCTTGCTGTCCGCGGCAACCGATCCCCCTCGCTGGATGCATCGCGCGATGATTGAGATGCTCCAGAAGAAACTCCGCGACTATGGCGCGACCAATGCCGTCGAGGAGGAGAACGCGACCAAGGAGATCATCCAGGAGATCGCGCTCTACGCGCTCTGGCGCGCCGATTTCTTCGACGTCGCGCTTTTCCAGGGCGGCACGAGCCTGCGCATCCTGCACGCCCTTCCCCGCTTTTCGGAGGATCTCGACTTCCTGCTGCGCGTGCCGGACCCCGATTTCCAATGGTCCCCGTACCTCTCCGCGCTCGTCGAAATCTTCGCTCAGTTCGGCCTGAAGCTCGAAGCCCAGCCGAAGGACAAGATGGACAGAGCAGTGCGCGAAGCGATCCTCAAGGACGATTCGATCGCAAGCCAGCTCAATCTCAGCTACGCGGGATCGGGCCGCGCCAAGACGATCAGAATCAAGCTCGAGATCGACACCAATCCGCCGGCGGGCTCTGGCGAAGCGACAACCTTCCTCGACTTCCCCGCCGACTACGAGGTGCGGCACCAGGATCTGGAGTCCAATTTCGCGCTCAAGATCCATGCGCTGCTGTGCCGCCCCTATTTGAAGGGCCGCGACTGGTTCGACTTTTCCTGGTACGTCGCGAACGGCGTCTACCCCAACCTCTCGCTTCTTGGCGCAGCGATCCTGCAGGCGGGGCCTTGGCAGGACCAGCGAGACCTGCATGTCGACGGCGAGTGGCTTGTCGCGGCCTTGAAGGCGAGGATCACGTCCATCGATTGGCGCGCGGCAACGGCCGACGTGAACCGGTTCCTGCGGCCGGCCGAGGCGAAGTCGCTCAGCCTATGGAGCGAGCGCTTTTTCCAATCCAAACTCGACCAGCTTGCCAAGGAAGCGTCTAAGTGACGGACATGCTTCCTGCTCTTTCCGATCCGCACGCGGCGCTGTGCGCGAGTAGCGCAACCGGCAAGGGCGCGCGCGACCGGACCCAAGATAGCGCAGGCGTGCGCTGCTGATGGGCCGCGACCTCTTGCCACTATCGGCCGATCTCCCTGCCGACCTGCTCGCCGAGATCGAAAGCGCGCGCGATACGCTCGCGGCCGCCAAGGCTGGCTCAACGCAAAAAGCCTATGCATCCGACTGGCAGCGCTTCTGCGACTTCTGCGATGCCCGCAACGTCGAAGCCCTGCCCGCCCATCCGGACATCGTCGCGCTCTTTGCGCATGTCGAGGCGGAGGCCCGCATCGCACCGGTCACGATCGGCCGCCGCGTCGCGGCGATCAACCATCACCACAAAGAGGCGGGCCTTGCCTCTCCCATGGCGCGCGATGCCGCTGGCGTTATCGCGCAGATGATGGCGGGCGTACGCCGCAAATATGCTCGGAAGAAGGATCAGAAGGCGCCTGCAGCGGCGGACGTGCTCACCGCCATGCTTGCGACGATCACGAACGCAGGCCTGCGCGCCAAGCGCGATCGCGCGATCCTGGCGGTCGGCATGGCGGGCGCGTTTCGCCGTTCCGAAATAGCGGGCATGCAATTGCCCGATCTCGAATTCGAAATCGCGGGCGTGCGGATATCGATCCCCCGTTCGAAAGGCGATCAGGAAGCCGAGGGCCAGGAGATTGCGATCCCCGAAGGCCGTCATATCCGGCCGGTGAGCCTCCTCAACGACTGGCTCGAGGCCGCCGATCTGATCGGCTTGGATCCCGCTATCGGAAAGCCCCGGACAGGCCCGGTGTTTCGTCGGTTGACGCGGGGGGACGTGCTGACGGCCGACCCGATCACCGACAAGACCGTGGCTCGTCTGGTCAAAGCCTGCGCGTCGGCGGCAGGGCTCGACCCAGCCCTGTTCTCCGGGCATTCCCTGCGCGCGGGCTTCCTTACCGAGGCGGCCGCGAAGCGAGCGAACCTGTTCAAGATGAAGGACCACTCGCGCCACAAGTCGCTCGACACAGTCGCCGGCTATGTCCGCGATGCCGCACTGTTCGACGACCATGCAGGTGAGGAGTTTCTGTGATGCCGGGCTGTCCGGCAATTCTGGCTTCGAAGCGAAACTCGAGATCCCGGACGAGCCGGCAATGACGACAGCGCCAGAATGGCAGGCATATGCCATGCCCAATTACGATGCGGCGATGACGCAGGCCTGCACGGCTCTCCAACAGCGTATCCTTGTCGACCCCGCCTATCGTTCTTCCATACTGGCCGATCCCAGAGACCTTCACCGCACCTTGTTCGTCGGATTCACGCCGCCCGGTTACCCCGAATATGCCGGCACCTACCGGGGTGCGGCGGGGACATCGCTCGAGGGACGGCGTTTGGGCGCCCCGCAAGTCTTCAGCCCGAAAAAGAGCTTTTCGTTCGAGGAGCCCGAGAACGTCGTCGCCCGGCTCGATTTCATGCTCTCCGAAGTTCGTCGCGAACTGGTTCCCGCAAGGTCTGCTAAGCCTTTTGTGCAGCTCCTGACCTTGACGCACCTTTTCTGCTGGTTCGGCAAAATCCATCCGTTTCTCGATGGAAACGGTCATATCCAGCGCGCCCTGTTCGCCGCCGCGGCTACCGAACTGGCAATCCCACTTGCCGCCCGTTTCGCCATCCACCCGCGCCCGTTTGATCGCCTGCTTGCCTGGCCGCTGGAGATGTTCACGCGGGCCGTTCCCGACCAGCGCGAGCATTACCTCGCGATGGTGGCCGAATATCTCAGTTCGTGGTTGGCTGGTCCCTTCGATCTGCCCGCGAGCGGCATAGCGCCGTAAGCGGCCGGGCCTGGTTCAAAGCTCGATCAGCGTATAGCCACGATCGGCGAGCAATTTCTGGGTCCAGTCCTTGCCGATGGGCACGCCCTCGGCACCCAACGAGATCGCCGCATCAGCCCGATCGAAAAGTGCGATGCAGAGCTCATCGCTATCGAACCGCGATCGGTACTGAATGCCGTCCAGGCTCGTGCTCTTATAAATCTCTGCGGAAATCTGCTGTGGGACCACATAGGCACCCGGATTGTCGACCGGATCGAAGTCGGCAGAGACACCGGCGGCGGTGGTCTTAAACCAGCCAAGGCCCGGTCCATGGACCTTGGCTAGACGGATTGGCCGCATAATTGTGAAGTTAGCGGCGCGTCTCCTGGCCACCTGATCCCAAAGGACGTCTCTATCCCCCGGTGTTCGCAGCAGTGTTTCCGCAAATGGCCCTACGAGCGTCTTTCCCAGATAGAGAACCCCGAACTTGCCTTCGGGATCATCCCACCGCCAGGTCGCGTCCTTGCGTCCATACCATCTGGCAGCCACCGTCGCGCCGTGAACCCGATGTAGCACTTTTCCCGTAGCGATCGTCGCCACGGGTATCCCCCCTTTCGCTGCCATATGCGTCAGTCTTCGAGCGTATGGGCGAATCGCACGACGCGTTCGACCTCTGCGTCGCTGCCCTTGAGGAGCGTGATGGGACTCAATCCATCAAGACCTTCATCGCCACCAACGAGGAACTGCAGAATGGCCCAGCCGGTCGTGTGCGGAGCGGCACTGAGAACCTTCGAGATTCCTGGGATGATCGCGTTGCCGTCGAACTGGAACACCGGGAACAGCTTGGTCCCATTGTCCTCGACCATAAGCAGTCGGCGATCCTTCACCGCTTTATAGACGGCCTGAATCGTCTTGTGTCCAAGCAGTGCGCGCACCTTCTCCGCAGTCAGCGCCCCGCCCGCGGCGTCGATCATCCGTCGCTTGAAAGCGATGGCGTTCGTGATCCTCTCTGCGGCCTCCGGATTGTCCGTTTCGACCGCCGGAATGCCAAGAGCCAGATGAAAGACCAAGCTGGGCACGTCGATGCTGCTGATAGCGGCCGCCTTTGCCGCCGCCGGCATCATTTTGATGATGCGATCGGTGCTTGCCACTATGCGGTCGTGAAGGACACGGTCCGCATCAACGAATCCCATATTTGCCGGACGAACCATTCGATCATTCCTGTTGAGTCAGTTCCATATATGCTGAAATCGACACAATTTCAACCGAGCGCTTCGTAAGCTGGTCTCGGCGGCGCGGATCGCCGCTTGAAAAGCACTGGCCGCATCTCTTCGAGGCATTCTCGAGCTGCAAGGAGGGAAGGCAAAAATGCCCAGCCCGAGGGGCTTCATTCGAGCATTCGTAGGGACATAAGCACGATCTGTCGCGCTTCGATAAACCCGATAGCTGGCAAGAGGCCATTGCGAACAAACTTCGAACACTGTACAAAATCGGTGTCCGGAGCTTTCGACATGTACGACCTGAGAACCTACCTCGCAACGAAGGACCTCCCTGGCGGTCCGGTCTACATCGAAGAGCAGTTCACAGCAGAATATCAGCTGATGAACCCTCAGATCACTGATTCAAGCGACGATAGACCGCTCACACCCGGCAGAGCAATCGGAGGCCTCATCTCGCTGGTGTTGCTTGTGGGAACTGGCGTCTATCTGTTCGTGGCCTGGTGATTTGCACATTCATTTCCTAAGATCAGGATCGGTGAAAAATCCGCGATTTTGATCGCGGTTTACTTCCGATTGCAAATCAACGGTTGCGCCAGCTCGATTGGATCGGGCGGCCTCTGCAGCAGCTCTGTCGTCGCTCAGCCTGGCCCGACCCTCGTCGATGATTCTTGCGGCGGCATTTGGATCGCCGCCCCGGCTGCCGCTGCCAAGCCGATCAACCCCGTGCGGGCGATAAGACGCTCGGACATCGCCAGGCCCCCCTACATCCGTGCGGCGCACATCGACCAAATTTGGCTCGGAGATGCTGCCCTGGATTTCATTCCAAAGCGCGTCGCGTTTTTCCTGAGACCATTGCTGGATCATCTGCGACCTGACAGCACGTTGCTGGTCGGTCAGGTTCGTCGCCCATAGTTCTGGCGCGTCCAGGTTCGGGTGCAGCAGCTGTTGCTGCCGGTACCACTGCGCGAGGTCCTGGCTCAGATTTTCGCTGAGTTGCATCCCGTGCGTTTCGGCGAAGCTGGCGTCGCGCGAAAGCGACTCGGACAGCTCCTCCATCTTGCGTGCCGCTTCCGTGTAGGAGCGCGCCCGTGCAAGGGCATCTTCAGTGCTTTGCGAGGAGGAAGACGTTGCGGAAGACCGGCTGAACACACCAGACCGTTCGTAAGTGCCGTCGGAGGTGGATGCTCCGATGCCGCTCGAGTGTTCATCGCGCACGCCGCTCGACGAGGAGCTAGAAGAGTCAGTAGATTTGCTCGAATCCGTCCCGTACCGCAGGTTATCCGTTTGAGTTCCGGTCTTGTTGACACTGACAGTGCCGCTGACGTTTGGCAGCAGGCTGCCCAATCGGCCCTTCCCGCCAGTAGCTCCCCGCCCAGCCCCACCAAGCGCCCCTCCAAGCGAACCGGCGACTTGATCTGTCGTCCCAGCTTGCCGATCGTGACCTTCGGAGATCCGCTGGCTCTGGCCGGTCGATGAGCGCTCTTCCAGGCCCTGTGAGCTTGAGCCGGTCGTCCGATCAAACTTCTCGACGTTGGTATTTGCGGAACTACCGGCACCAGATTCGAAGCCCGAAGAGCGTTCCGTCGAGGTTCCAAAGGCGCTGCGGTTGGTATGCGTGCTGGTCAGGATCTCTTGGGCGGCATTTTCGAACGCCTGCGCCTGACGATGCGCGTCGCTCGCCATCTCCCGCCACTCCGCCACCGTTCCGGAGTTCATCGTTGGCGTGAACCCTAGCCGCGAGATTGCGCCGCTGGTGTCGAACACCTCCTGACCATTGCCGAAGCCAGACACGACCGCGCCGTTATCCTGCCGCCAGCCGACGCTGGTCGCGCCGCCCATGTAGCTCGGTGCCGTCGTCCACTGATCGCTCTGGCGCATGTTCGACGTGGAATTTGCCCAACTCACATTCCCGTAGGAATAATTGCCTGTCGTCTGCTCGAGTGCGGCCGCCTCCGCCGCATTCTGCGCGGGCGCGAGCATCGACGTCGCCTGCCCCGCAATCGACATGGCTCCACGCGCCAGGCCGGCAGCGAGGAACGGGATGCTCATCAGCATGAAGCCGGCGATCGTCGCCGTCTCACCATTCACTGCACCTATGCCGGCATAGGTGCCAAGCGTCACGCCGCCACTGGCAACACCGGCCGCAGCCGCCTCCGCCCTCGTCATGCAGATCATATGGAGAATGACGTACAGCGGTCCCCATGCGGCGAGGTAGAAGAACCCCATCGCGTAACCCTTCAACGTCGTCAGCCCCGTTTGGGGCATGAGGAACAACGGGAAGATCACCGGGAACATCGCGAAGAAGACAACCGTGAGGACGATATTCAAAATCGGCACCCAGGCCATCGCCTGCTGAGCGATCGAATTGTAGGTGTTGCGCGCCTGTATGTCCGCGCGCGTCTGCGCGAAGGTATCGATCGTCGCCGCGCCGGACCCGCCCGCCATGCTGTTTCGTGCTTGCATGAATGCGTTGATGGCCGTGTTCTGTCGCATCGAGTCAGAATAGTTGCTGCCCGATCCAGTGAAGGCAGCGTTCGCGATCGGCAGATCGTGTTTGAGCTTGTCGGCCGCGAGCGTGTTGCTCAGCTTCGGATAGAGTTCCTTGCCCCAAAGCGGCGTGTTTGCCTCTATCATCGGCGCCCATTGGGCGTTGAGCATATCGTAGGCCTGCCGGCAGGTGACGATCGCGCTGTTCACCGTGCCGTCGCCCTGGCGCTCTAACCACTCCTGCGATCGAGCTTCCGATCCTGGCCCGATGTCCGTCCAGAGGTCCTTCGACTGCGCAAGGACCGTGAGTGATTTGCGGTAAAGCATCACATCGCCAAACAGGCATTTCTTGAAGTGCTCTTCCAGGTTCGTCGAAAACTCAGCGTCGCGGATGACGAAGTTGCGGGTCGCATCGTACAGACGCGCGCCGTAGACCATGCCATTGCTCGAGTAATTGAGTTCGCCCGGCATAACGAAGACAGTCTCGGCGGTACGTGTCAGCCAATCGCCAATCTGAGTCGTGAAACTCGCAAGCACCCCAAGCCCGAGCGGTACGTTCGCAACCGTTGCCGGTGCCAGCGACGGATTGATCCGATCGGTCACCTTCACATCGATCGTCGGTACCATCAGGCAAAGATAAATCAGTGTCGATTGCAGGAACCAGTTCAGCCAGACTCGAAAGTTGAGCGTGAACGCGACGACGAGCAACGAGTAGATCAGGCCCATCACCATCACGACGCGGAGCAAGGATCGATATCCCCCACCCCCGGACCAGGCAGCGACGGCGTTGAAGGTGTTGACGAGATACTCGCCACCCCCAACCGTGAAGACCTCCACCATCCCCGCAGCTCCCCTGCCCTAGTTCAGCCCTTGTGCATTGAGCCCGCGCGAGAAATTGAGCGCGGACGACATCCCCGGCGTCATCGAGTTCTGGAGGGTGGACTCGAGCATGATGCTGCGGTCGATAATCTGCATGGTGACCTGCAGCTTGTTCGAGAGCTTTACATCTCGCTGGGCAAACTTCTGGCGCGTCGCAGAGATCTGCTGCTTCCACTGATTGGCGGTCACCTGGTCAAACGTCTGATAATGCGTCTGAGCCTGCTCGACGCGATCAAGCATGTTGTCGAGCATAGCAGCCAACAGATCGACGGCCACGATCTCCGACAGCGTTTCGATCTCGCCATCGGTCAGCGCGTAGTGTGCGTAGGCCTGAACGGCGAGGATCTTGTAGATCGGGACGGTCGCAATGTTCAGAAGCTGCTTCTCGGCCGCATCAAGCGCGGTATCCGTGCGGATCTTGCTGCTCATGGATTTGATCATGCCGGCAATCCGCGGCCGGAGCGCGGACGACGCCGGAACGGTCAGGGTCTGCTCGCCGACATCGTAGCAGTCGGTATCATTGCATTTGAGCATCTTGACCGCCGGCGCGTCGGCCGTGCCGTCGAGCAGCGCCGTGACAACGGCCTCCTCCGCCGGACCGAACATCACGACCTTGCCGCCCACCGACGGATCCGTGGAAGGCTGGGTCACGACAGTGCCGACCAGCGTCATGATGTATTCGGAAAAGGATTGGTCGAAGGCGCCGAACTTGGCCGATTTCTTCAACGCCTCCCACGTGTAGTTATGGGGTTCACCGACAAGCTGATCCTTCATGTTGGCGTCGGTGTTGCCAGCAATCGTAGCATCCCGCTTGTTGCCGTTGTTGCAGCCTTGGCGGGACGCGGCCCAATCCGAGAAAACGCCCTGGCTGTTGCCGACCGCTTCGCAGATCGTCGAACGGGTGGAGTCCATTTGCGGCCAGATTCCGCCGACCAGCGCTTGCGCGGTTTCGCAGCTCGAGATGTTCATCTGGTTGAGGAGCTGTGCCTTCTGGCTGAACTCATCCATCACCTTCCCGATTTCCGGCGACACGGAATCGATGGCGAGCTTGAAGGCGAAACCGAGCGCATTGTTCGCCGTCGCCTTCAACATGGCGACGATCTCGGAGGCGTTGATGAAGGAAAAGCTGCCGCTGAAGAGGTCAATACCGCCGCAGCCGGCGCGTGCGCTCGGCAGCTGCAGATTGAACGGCGAAACGCTCTTCTGGGGGAAGCGGGTCCAGACATTTCCGAGCGAATAATAGCCTGCCGACTGGCCCTGGAAGGCCGTTGGCCCAGTCACATTCGCGGCACCGCCAGCGTCGTTGAAGAAGCCGTTCATCTCCGAGGCGACGTCGGCCCGGGCCACACCGATCAAGGCGAAATGGGACGCAGCAACCATCGCCAGACACGCCGCTATCTTCCTGTGGAGAGGGGACCGCCGCCCAAGCTCTGGTGTCTGTTCCATCAATAATCGCTCCCCACCTTCGTGTTAGTCAGCATAAAGATGCGGTCCATGATCTCGTCGGCACTGAGCACGCCGTAGCCGACCGGAATCGTCCGCTTCGTCTGCGTGTCAAACAGGACAAGCGCTGGCGTCTCATTGCCGGGCACGCCCATGCGGGCTCGTTGGCCAGAATCGACCACATAGTTGGGAAATTCCCGGTTCGGGCCGCCGTCCATCGAGACGGCCATCACCGTCATCCTGTGGCTGTCGGTGACCGAGCGGAGGATCGGCGCAAACACCTCGCAGGCGCCGCAGCTCTGCGCGTAGAAATAGAACAAGCCATATCGCTGCCCAAGGTTAGTCAAGACCTCATCCCGGTCCGCCTTGCGGTTGTCGAGCCAGAGGCGCTTGCCGACCGTCGAGACAGGTCGTTGAAGCGTGTAGTCGAGATCGGGGTTCTGCCAGAGCGCCCGCTGCCAGGTATCGGAGAAGGTGGACGCGCGATCGAGCTGCTCACGTTGAAAGCGAACATAGGCAATGACGTTGGCCTCGCTCGGCTCGAGGATCGCACGCGCCTTCAATTCGTCGAGCTGCCTGCCGATCGCCGCGATCCGATCGGCCGCGCTCACCTGCGGCTCGGCCGCGGCGCTGAGCGGGGTCTCGGTCGGCTTCGGCTTCGCGCAATAGAACCACTGGCCGAGCCGACGCTCTCCACAATAGAAATCATCGGGCATGTCCTGCTCAATCGCATCGCGAGCGGCGGTAGTTTCTTGGGCTCGGAGCGGAACCGCCGTGCCGACCGGCGGCAGGCCCAGCAGGAGCATCGAAAGCCTAGCGAATCTTGGCATCGCTGGACGTCCTTTCGTTGGATACAGCGGATTGCGTGGAAGGATGCTGTGGGTGCGCAGCTTGGCCGTCCCAGAGCGCAAGGTGGATGCAGCAATCGACATCACTGGGGACGGCAGCGGCTCCACAGCCGCGTGATGTGGCCGGCTTCGCGGGCGGCAAAGCTGACAGAAGTGCGATCAGCGCCGGCAGCTGAACGAACGTCAAAACCATGATCCGATTCCCTTTTTGCGAGCCTCTGCACGATCCACATTGGCGAAGCGCCTTTCAGCAGCATCCGCCTGGTCGACCATCCCGATCACTCCATTGAGCAACACACCGGCGGCGCGGCGGCCTTTCTCCGTCGGCATCAACCGCTCTCCGACCACCGCCAGCCATCCGCTATCGATCATGTTCGAAAGTGCCCGATCGATGTCTTCGACCGCGATCTTGCAGTCGATCCAGCCGGCTAGGAACTCCGACAAGAAGTCAGCGCGCGCGGGCGTCTTGGCGCGATCGGTGCCAACGAAAATCGCCAGCTCGAAGATTGACATGTCCCACTCGTGCCGGGCGCCTGACGCGGCCGGCCGACGGTCATTTGCCGTGAAGATCATAATAGTCCTGAATCTTGTCCTGAATTTCGGACATGGTCTGGACCTCATCGGGCAGCTTCGCTGCATCCATGAAGTCGGAATAAACATCGGTGAAATCCATTACCGACAGGTCGAGCCTCGCGAACTCGTCGACGGTGAAGCCCTGACACTGCTCCTTTTTCGCGCTACCCCAAGGCTTGCCGAGCTGTGGGCGGCCCTGCTCTTGCAGGACGCGCGAAAGCTTGCTCTCGAAACAGCAATAGGCGGTTCGCTTGGTCGAACAGATCCCGAGGAAGCTCGACGAGCAATAGCTGCCGAGATTATGGCAAAGGCCCATCCGATCTTTGATGTCGAGCTTCATCTCGTCCTGGCTACATGCGAACAGGACAAGGAACGGCGTGGCGAAAGCGGCGATCGCGGCCGGCCCGCCGGCGAGCGCGGCTGCACCAGCACCGAGCGGCACGAGACCGGACACCTTTCCCGCGCAACAATTGATTAAGCCGAATACGGGTTTGTGGCAGGTCTCGCGTGTGCCGGTGAAAACCTTGAAATCGGCTTCGTTGAACTCCTTGCCGGCTTGATCGAGTGCATGAAGGCCGACGAGCGCGTCCCTGAACTCGGTCGACGCCTCGCGGACGATCGGCTCGCAATCGCCGTTGATGCAGTAGACGTCGTCCCCGCATATATACTGCTTGTCGCCCCCGACCGTGCTCGATGGGGTCGGGCAGCGATACACTTTCTCCGCGACCTTGCAGGCCCCACTCTGCGGATCATCAAGGCAATCTTCACGAAGGAACGTGCAGGACCGATTGCTCTCCAGATCGCCGCAATCGTTGCCCGCCGACATGACATTGCAAGTGAAGTTGCGCTTCCACGCCCAGCACGATTGCGTGACAGGTACGCCGTCGATCATCCGGGTCTCCGGGCCTTCGGTGCAGACTTCCCCGGCGGCATCGGCCGTGCACATCGTATCGCCGGCCATGGCTCCGCAACCATCGACCCTTTTGGTGGTCACCTGGGTTTCGGTCGTCTTGGCGTGCCAGCCTTGGCCCGTGATCGGGCTTGGAAGAAGGGAGAGATCGGTCAGGTTCTCAGAGCAGACATACTCGGTGGCGTTATAATCGTCGCAGAATTTGTTCGTCGAAACGCCGTAAATCCTGTGAGCCTGACAAGCCTGCATCACGATGCCCGTCGGCCGGCAGACACCAGAAGCCAGGTGCGGCGCCATCGCATCATATCGCGCAAAGGGGGTGCCGTACGCTCCATTAGGCACGACAAAGAACTTGTACGCGTCGACTGTCGTGGTCTCGGGCACCATCGTGATCGAGCACGATCGGGACTCCTGCTCGATCTTAGTTCCTTGGTTGCATGTGGCCTCGTAGTATCCGCTCGTTCCTGAGCCCGGCGGAAGCGGCGTGCAGCTTCCGCTGGTGCTGCTATACGCCTCGCCTGCGAGATAGGCCGACGGGTCGCTTTCGACGGTCGTTGCGCGGTTCGTCGTCGCCAGGATCTCGGCGTTGCTGAATGTCGCGCGGGTGTGATCGGCGTCCGTTGTGACCCGGTAGCTTTGGTCTGATGACTTCAGCGCCTGGGCGTCTGCGACGAGCTTGTCAGGGTCGTTATAATAGGTCGTCTGTGGCTGGCTGGTGCCTGTGTAGCCAGGAACGGCCGCAGCCTGCGCGTCGCTCGAAGGAACCAGCGAGGAGTCGTTCCTCTTCTCCTGGGCCATCGCCCTGCCCTCAGCACGGGCTTGGTCGACCGTCATCTCCTGCGCGGCGACGGGCTCAGTCGTGAGCAGCAGCGCGCACAATCCTCCCAAGAGGCGCCGCGCGATCATTGCCGATCGCGCTTCATGTTCGAGAGCGCCACCGCGGCCACACGCGCGCCGGGGCCACTTCCCTCGGCGAAGGTCGAAAGAGCATATTCAACCGTCACGTTGCCGATCATGCGGTCATAAGGCGGCACCTTGGTCTGACAGGAGAAGCCGGCGCATAGGTCGAAGTCGGACGAGACCGTGATGTAGGTTGGGACGGCTTGAACATCGAACGCGCGGAAGAGTCGGGGATCGATGCCAATACTGGCGAACTGCCCCTTGTCGACAACCTTGCCGAGCCGCGTCACGAACTCCTTCGCCGAATTGTTCGGAAAGCCCCTGAACACGACCACGCCGCCTGCGCTTGAGGTGTCGCGCACGAGCTGTTTCAGCGTCGCGTCGGGCATCGACAGGCTTGCGAAGACGATGAACTGTGGCGCTTCCCCACCCTTTGCGCTCGCATTCTGGGACGCGCCCTTCACGATCTCGTCGAAATCGACCGGTCCTGCCGGACCCTTTGGAAGATCGATCGTCGCAACCTTGCGCATATTTTCGGTGCCGCCCTCGCGAACCTGAGCGGCTTCTTCCCGGAACTGGTCGCCCCTGTCCTTGACCTGGTCGACGAAGGCTTGCGCTTCTGCGGCGAGATCGGTCGAACGCTTCTTGATCGCCTGGACGTCCACGCCGTCGACGGTCTGCGCGAGCAGCGCCGACACGCCAGCGGCACCAAGGACTGCGAGGATGCCGATGGTGAGATAGCGCATCGTCAGACCCCCTAGAGCACGCAGCAATTGCGCTTGCGCCAGACGAGGTAGCCCATGTCCTCGCCGCCGGCGGGATAGGCACGTCCAGCGTCGGGCGGCATGGTGGAAGCACCGATAGCGGAGCAGGCGAAGCGCCCGCTCACGGTCGGGATCGGGTTGACCATCTGGAAGCGATATTGCTGCTTGCGCATGATCGGCATCAGATACTTCTTGCAGAGCCCGGCCGATCCCATCGTCCCCCAGGCAAGCGCCTCACGGTGCATCTTGAAAGCGAACCGCGAGAGCGCGAGCCGCGAGGACTGGACGTGCCCGATCGAGGACGGGATGTTCCCGTTGAGCGGATACATCGAGCCCTGACAGCCGGCGCACCAGAACAGCGGATCGAGTGGCAGATGGACGGTGCCGGCGATGCAATCGCCGGCGCAGGCAGCCTGCGCGATGGGATTGGCGAAGACGATCGCCTCGGGATTGATGAGCGCTGCCAGCGAGTCATCCTGCCAGAGCGGGTCGACTTCGGTCATGTAGGCGATATCGAACGACGCCTGCTCGAAACAGGCGAAGTCGGTCAGGATCTCCATCCAGTAGAGAAGCGGATAGACATACCAGTGGACGTGCCATTTTGCCGTACTTTGAGAGCGGCCGCCGACCATGGACGGCCCGGTCAGATAGCCCTGACCGATATCGAATCCGGGCGCGATCCGGATGCCGCCAAGGTTGGGGAAACACCACGGCTTCATCGTCACATCCGCGAGGCGCGCCGGCTCCCAGAACCCGACCGATATGCCGATGCGAGGGAGCGGGTCGGCGCAGGCGCAGATCGGCGACGCGGGATTGCTGGGATCGGGACGGCTGCTCGGCCAAATCCTCAAGGCGCCGACGGACAGCGGGAAGAGGCAGGACCAGCAGACATCGGTGATCGGATTGACGAACTTGCCACTGCAGGTCGGCCCGGCCGCGGTTGCCGGGGGCGCCAGAGCGATCATCGCAAGCAAGAACGCGAAGAGGCCGAACAGGCGGCGAGGCAGCCCGGTCATTCGCCGCCTCCCACGCTTTCAAGGAAAGCTCGGTCGGCGCGCTGCTTTCGGAGCAGGTAAAGACAGGTGTGTGCGGCGGTCGCGAACAGGATCAGGGCGGCGCCGATTGGCGCCACGCGGCCAATCGCGTGGCGGAGCGGCGAGAAGAGACCAACGACGAGCGCGCTAGTGAGGCATAGCGCCTGCCAGGTGAACCGCATGCGACGAAGCACCGGGGTCTCCGGTGCAGCCATCGGCGTTCGAAGAAGATCGAGCCAAAGCGGCATCAGCCGGCCCTCCCCTTCTTTAGCACCTGCTCGGACACTCGCATCACGCGACCGTTCTGCTGCACGACCGCGGGCGTGTGTTCGATGCCGAAACGAGAGGTAAGCTTGCCCTCCTGGTCGAAGTAGAAACGACGCTTCCGGTTCGTCATCTCTTCGATCGGCGAGCCGCTGACGAAAATGATCTTGGCATTGAGATCGGTGTACCGGCTCGTAGCCCAGGCGATCTGATCGGCATCGTCGCCATCGACAAACACGAGCGCCTGTTTGATCGCGACGAAGTCGAGCGGATTGATCCTTTGTCCTGCGCTGCCGATGAGGTTTCCCTTTTGGTCGCGAATATCGTGCTCGAGATGGACAGTGGGATCATAGGTCCAGTCCCTGGACTCGGTGGCCGGCGAGATGCCCACAACGGGAGTGGGACGCCGCACCTTCGCTTCGACGCGCTTGGCGAACATCTCGTTGGTGCGCGCGAGTTCGCCGGTTGCCTCAGCTCGCTTCAGCCGTGCTTCGATCGTCGAAAGCAGATCCGGCTCGATGACCGGGAAAGCTTGGCCTGTCTGCCCATAGTCTCGCGCCTCGATGCGCGCAGGGCTCAAGACGATGGCGCCGATGCCAAGGAGAGCGACCCCTCCGCCAGCGGCGAGGAGCTGCCTCACAGCACGGGCTCCCCGACACCGATAATCTGGCGGCCGCAGACGAAACCGATCTCGGCGTAGCGGCTGTCAAATCCATCGCGGTGGGGCGACCCGGCATAATAGCAACCGGCCGGAATCACTCCCTCAGCGCCGGGTGTAAGTGGCTCGCCGACGCGAGTGAGCGACTTCATTCGCCCGATGGGCTTGCCGGCGATCGTCACGACCATTCCGCGATGCGCGACGACGTCGCCCGGCACGCCATAGACGATCTTGCCGAACATCTGCGGTTTTGCGCCGAAATGGCGGCGCAGAAGCGCGCTCGGCGGCGGATCGAAGAACACGTAGTCGCCACGCGCCGGCAATTGGTGCCGTCGAATGAGGAAAGCCCAGTTCGGGAGGGAATCGCTCGCGTTGATGAGGAAGATATGGCTGTCGCGCCAAGCACCGATCGCGCTCAGCAGACCCGTTCCGACGAGGGCAACGCCTAGCATCGCCCACAGGCGCTTGCGCGGCTGCCAGCGCAGGACGGCCGCCTCACTGGCCACCGTTGCCATCGGGGCCTCCAAAGGTTGAGACCGACGGCCTGGCAACTTGCCCGGGCGCCGGCTGCGGCATCGGTTGCGCGAACGAACCGCCGGCGGACGGATCCTGCGGCGGGATCGCCTGCGCGCCGGCCATAGGGTCGATCTGTCCCGACGGTGCCAAGGGCGGTTGCCGCGCCGCGACCAGCGCCGCCTGCGCAGCCGACAGTTCTTGCATGCGCTGAAGTTGCTCGACAGATACGCGCTTCGGTTCTGGAACACCGGAGGCGAACACCGCCTTTTTCAGGCTCTCCGTGATGTCCGGCACATTCTTAGTGAGGACCGCTTCTCCGACGAGCACTACCTGCCCGCCTTCGCTGCGGCGCTGCAATTCCTTGTCGAGCGAAGACATGAAAGCCCTCATCTCGGCTTGGACCCGGTCGGGCGGTGACCCAGAAAATCGTTGCCCCTCGACATAGTCGCCCACCAATGCAGACAGCCTGGCCGAGACGATGTGATCCTGCTTCGGCACCATGAGCGCGCGCGTGACCCACATGCCCCAGATGAGCAGCGCCAACATGACCAGGCCGATGATGATCTGCTGTCGCGTGAAGCCCCCAAAGCCGATCCTGCGCGCTCCGCGCGCGGTCTGAGGCGCGGAAGTGGGTGCGGGTGGGAGGTCGAGTTCGGGTTGCTCAGCCATGGTCGCCGATCCCTTCCTGCGTGCGGTCGGGCAGGATGCGATCCCGACGAAAAGTGATGACCGCCGCCGAGAGGATCATGTGCGCGATCGCGAAAGTGTTGAGGAAAGCGCCAGTCCGTGCCTGATCGGCTGCGGCATAACGCGTGGTGAAATTGTTGAGCTGGTGAATGAATCCGTCGAAGGAGAACCAGACGATCGCTAGGAAGAACAGGAAGAACAGCCCCCAGGTGATCAAAAGCGTGCTGCCCAGGAATCCAAACCCATGGAGGATGAAGTAGAAGACGGATCGCCATTCGGCGGCCATCAGCCAGCCCTTTCGCGCACCGGGGTTCGTCGCATCGTCTGCCTTCGTCGCCATGATCCTACTCCGCCGCGATCGCGATCTCGTCCGCGTCGACGAGATTGCTCACCCATTTTTCGGGATTGTCAGGAAAGGCGATCCGCTCGATCGCTTCGTCCATGCTCATGCCCTCCGCGATCAGCGCATCGATCGCGGCGAACGTCCTCGGGCTCGAGGAAAAGAGTGTGGCTGAATAGGGATCGAGCACAAGACGGCCGACCGCGAGCGTGTCGGGGCCCTTGATCATGATGTCCGAATATTCGAAGCCGTTTCGCTTCAGCGACCGCAGAAGGGCGTCGGTGTAGTCATCCATCTCGAAGCGATCATGCTTCTTGAAGTCCGCGATCGTCTCCGGCTTCTGCTGCAGGATGACGAACCAGTCCGAGTTCTCGAGCGCGGCGATCGAACCGGCTGACTTGTAATAATCGTTAAGCGACTGAGTCGAGGTGATCAGCGATGCACCATATTTGCGGCAAGTTCGCGCAAAGGCCTCGATGAACTCCGCCATCGAGCCGCCGCGGAGCAATTGCCAAGCCTCGTCGAGGAACAGCGCCTTGGGGATCGAGCGATCGAGCTTGCGCATCATTTGTTGCGCCATGAACATGATCGCTGTCAGTACGACACTGCGCAGCTCCTCGCGGGCCGAGAGGTCGGACAGCTCGAAGACGGTGAGCTGCGCTTGCAGCTCGAACGAGACTTCGCCCTGGAAGAAGCGGCCGTAGGTTCCGCCCGACGAGAACGGCCGCATCGCGATCCCAAGATCTGAAGCAAGCGAATTGCCGGTCGCGTTTAGCTCTTCGATGACGCGGTCGATGGACCCGCGCCGGCCGTCCTTTTCCCATACCGCATTAACCGCGCCGTCGATCAGACCGCGCTCGGTGTCGTTGAGCCGATCGACATGGCGCGACATCTGATTGATGATCGCCTTGAGCATCGCCATGCAGTCGAGAAGGTAATCTTCGTCCTCCGCCGCCTGAGCCTGGTCGATCATCGAGAAGGGGTTGAGGCAAAAGCCCGAGCTCATTGTAAATTCGACGAAGGCGCCGCCCTGCAGCTTTGCTGAGTGCTCAAACGAACGGCCGTCGTCGATCACCACCACCTTCGCGCCGGCGCCGCAGAGCGAGCCGCACAGCTCCTGGAGCGCGACCGACTTGCCCGAACCCGACTTGCCGAAGACCGCGACATTGTGGTTTCCGGCGGCATTCTCGAATGGGCTCCAGAAGAAAGGCTGGCCCCGCCGACCGATCAACAACAAATGGGGTATACTTCCGCCGAGATATTCGCCCTGAAGCGGCGCCAGATTGGCTGCCGTCGTGGTGAGCAGCGTCCGCATCCGCTTCATGCGCTCGAGGTCCTTCGACAGACCATTGGCCATCGTCATCGGCATCGCGCAGAGCAGCCCCATGACCTGCAGATAGCGGTCGTCGAGCAGGTCCCAGCCTGCAGCCCGATAGACCGACTTGAGCACGCGCTCGTTTGTGTCGCCCTTGCCCTTGGGCGAAAAGGCGGTGACGCTAAAGAACACGCGGACGAGCTTGCGGCCCTGGCGGATCTCGTCGTTGACGTAGCGCCACTCCTGCGACTGGTCGCGAAGCTGAGGCAGGAATTTCGATGACTTTGAGTCAGCGAGGCTCGTCGTCCGCATGAACTTGTAGCCAGCCTTGTTGGTCGAGGCTTGGGCGTCTGGAAAATCGATGCACAGGTTCGTCGAAACAGGGCACGGCATGCGGAGTTTATCTGTGAACATGTCGCCGATCAGACGCGCCACGTCCCAGGGTGCCCAGCGGGTCGGCAGATTGCGCACAGAAAACGACCGGACATCGAATACGTCGGGATAAATCTCGCCGATCTCTGGCGCGCCCTTGATCGTCTTTCCGGTCGGCCGGAAACGCTCGGTCCGCAGCAACATCCGGTCCGGCTCGACCTGCAACTCGATGTCGCGGCGGATCGCCTGGTCCGCGATGGGATCGAGCGGATTGTAGCTGACAGCGTCATCGCCGGCGGCAGTGGTCGGCGAGGTGATGTCGTCGATCCACCCTATCAGCGCTACCGGGTCCATCGTGCGCGCAGCGACGTTGATCGACGCAAGCGATGAAATGATCCCCTCCATCACCGAGACGATCTGCTCGACCGACACGCTCGACGATTCCGGGGTCGAATAAGAAATCGCGACGCGGTGATTGCGAAGGCAGAACGGAGCGTCGGCCGATAACGAGTCCCACACACCGTCCGTCAGGAAATCGACGCGGTGCTTGGCCATCCGTTCATAGACACCGCGCGCCGAGTAGCGCGGCAGATACCATTTCGAGAGCCGCTCACCGATACGCGGTGACATCCACTGGTGAAACTGGAGACAGCCCGGCGCCGGGATACCCTCAGACAGGAACTGCGCCAGAATTTCGCCGGTGCGCTCGTCGGCCCCAACCAATGGCGCCGCCTCGATTACGAAACCGCGCGACGCACTGTTGTAGAAGATGCCCGTCTTCGGGTCGTAGCTGCGGTAAGGCAGCCAATGTGCAAGCATCGGTACCGCGAGATCCGGCTGCTGGGCGTCGGGACGCTTGCTGTCACCGAACACGCCAGCGAGGAGATCGTCGAAAAAGCGCCGCGCCATCTCAATTCTCCTGCGGCACGGACGCGGGGAATCCTGCGGCGCGGACGACTGGCTTGGCATCTGGCTGCGCTGCCGGCAGCGCTTCTGCAGCGACCGCGCTTCGCGCCGCGTTCTGAGCTTCTGTTGCCTGCGCTTGATATTGTGGACTCGCTTTCACCCGCGCGATTGCCTCGGCACCGATGGTCGTTTTGGGCGGCGTCGCCACACCGGACGGAGTGGCATTTGTCGTTTTCGACAAGGCTGGCGCTGCGCCTGGATTGCCTGTTGAACCAGCGGCCCTTGGCAGCGGTTTGGGAGCCTCCGCCGGCTGCGCCTTACCTCTTTCCGTGGGCGGAACGGGCGCCGGCGCGTTGCGGCCCGCCTTGGGGGCTAAGCGAGCCGCAACGTCGGACTTGATCGCTGCGACCGGATCGGCACTGCGCGCTCGCGCAGCGGCCACCGCCGCAGGATCAGGAAGATCTGGATCGATCGCCGCGACATCGACGATCGCAGGGTCAGCGCGATCGACGGCCTCTGCGAGCGATTCCGGCATCGTGCGCATCGACGACGTATTGCGATCAGGAATGGCGGTCGCTGATGCCAGCGATTGCTGCTGCCATTCGCCGCTCCGCACGACCGCGTGGACCGCGCTCGTCTCATGTAAGCGCCCGCGCTCATCGATATAGGGCTGGAAGACGATCCGAAGCACACGCTCCTGAGTACGCCGCGCATCCCCGGGCTCGACAGGCACAATCTGCCTGGTAGCAGCGGTCCGAGACGTTCGCGTCTTCGGGCGGGTTTCAATATAAGGTCCGGCGGACACCCCGTCTCCGCCACTCTCACCCGAGATCATCGCCAGCGCGCGGTCGTCAATCGACGAGGAAGGCGCGCAGATGCCATCGGGCGCGGCGCATGAGAAGCTGCCTCTCACGTTGCTTCCAAACGTCGCGCACCCACTGAGCAGAGTCAGCACTGCCAGAGCGGCCGATCCGAGTAGGAGCGGTGCTCGGCGGGATCGACCCAGCCGCCGGCTCACGACTTCGCTCCTCTGAGCCAGGCCTCGAGGAACTCCTTCGGCCGATAGCCTTCGAGGATTGCGCCGTCGCTGCGGACGATAACCGGCGTCGCGTTCAGGCCATTCTTCTGGGCGAATTTCTCATTGGCATCGAGGCCCTTGGTGTCACACGCAGCTGGCACCTTGAAGGGCTCACCCGCGTAAGCGGCATGAAGCGCCTGTTCCTGGTTTTTGGAACAGTAGACTCGATCGGCAATGTCACGGCTGCCGAGGACCGAGATCGGCCGCTCGACCACTTTCACGTCCATACCGCGCAAGACATTGGTGAGCGCACGGCAATAGCCGCAGCGGAAGTCCGTAAAGATGGTGACCGTCTGCTTGGCCGCCTTATTGCCCCAAACGATCGCACCCTCGTTCGGCAGGCCGGTCAGGTTGAGAATAGCGGGGCGCACGGGGACCGTGGTCCGCCCACTGCCGACCGCTGCTGCCGTGACCTCGCCCTCACCTTCCCCGCCGTCGGAAGCCGCGGCGGCATTCGCTTTCGCAGCCCCGCCGACCAGCATGTCTGGGTTGATCTCGAGTAGTCGGGCCGCCGTCAGATCCTGGCGCGTCTCCATATCGTAGACGCGGCCGATGATCAGATAGCGAGCACCGTGATTGACGTAGAAGAGATTGGCGCCGGCGGTCACCTCGCAGAGCCCTTCGATCTTCTCGCAATTGACCTTGGAGACTTCAGTCTTCGGCAGGCGCGCCTTCAGAAGGCCAGTGACCTTCACTTCGTCTGGACCCGCCACGTCGGCCGCCAGTGCGATGCCGGCTACGGAGATCGCGCCGATCGCCACCAGGACAGGTGCCCGCCGCGTGAACAGGCGCAGCTTTCGCAGTCGATCAATTGCGGACATACACACCCTCCAGGAAGACGATTTCGACATCGATGCCGGTCGGCATCTCGATCACAGGCTGATATTGCTCGGCGCGCTCGATCAGATATTTCGAGACGTCCTTGCCGGACTCAGCAGCGCCGCCACCGAGCGCACGCAGGCCAACGCTGCCGAAATTGGGCGTGCGGTTGATGCTGCCCTCGCCATCGTTGGCGATGGTCGCCAGGGGCTGATTGAAGGCAGTGTTGAGCGCGTTGCCGCCGCCACTGACCAGGCCAGCGAGGAAAGCCTGCATCGCGAGGGAACCCTCGCGGCTGACGACACGACCGCGCACTCCAGTCTTGCCGCCGAAGGCGATGAACCCCTTCACTTCGGACACGGCGTAGCGACCGCCCGGTTGCGGGCAGGTCATTTTCTGAAGTTTGACGTATACCTTCTCACTCGAGAGATCGCCGCGCGCAGCGCCATTGATCAGGCAGCCCTCTATCTTCGTCGTAAGGAGCTTGCCGTTCTGGTAGACCGAGCGTGCTGGCCCGGTGACGCGAAGCACCACGGGCAACGGATCGGTCTGGCTGTTGACTCCTGCGCTCGCGTCAACGCCGACGATGACCTTGGCGCTCGCAAAGCTGTTCGGAGGCAGATAGTTGATACTGTCGCTGTACGTCGTGGTGCCCTTCGCGACGCGTGTCGCAGTGCCAGTGTCGGTCGACTGAAAGCTGACCATTTTGACCTCGGCGCCGCTGTTGACGGGCATTGGCCGCCCGGCGGGACCGGCATCGGGGCGTTGGTAATTCTGGACGCCGTTCGGGCCGTACATCGCAGAAGGGCCTGGTGCGGGCGCCGGCGTTGCTGTCTTGGAGGCGACCTGCCGCCTCAGCTGGTCATTCTCCGCCTGATAGGCGGAAAGCACGCGCGCACCGTCAGCGCGCATCGCTTGATTCTCGCCTTTCAGCAGTTCGAGTTGCTGGGCGAGCTGGTCGACCCGTTGCTGCTGCCCGTTCACCGATTTCAGCTGGTTTTCGACCGACTGCATCTGGTTTTCCGAGAGCGCCATCCACTCCTGTTGGTTGAGGTTCTTGTTGACCATGTCCTTGGTCGAAACCTCGACCTTGGCAGCGTCGCTATCGGTCGACGCAGATTTGCCACCATCGTCACCGAAGATCCAAAATGACGATGCGATGAGTCCGATACCGGCGACGCCGGCGAGCAATAGGCGCTGCCGTTTGCGAACGCTCTCGTTCGCGGTCAGATCGCTCGAGACGGGAGAGACGCCCTCCTCTTCTGGCGCCCCGTCGAGAGGCGCGCGTCTACGCCGGAAGATATCGGCCAAAGCCATGTCACTGCCTCCCGTTTTGCGAAACGAGGTAGGCCGTCGTGACCTTCCCTGGATCGAGCTTGGGCTCTGCGATCGACACCGCCACCGCGCTCGGCGGCGCAACGGTCGCTTCGCTCAGCGTGACCGAGGCCGGGCCTCTATTCTCGATGCGAAGGACGCGGCCGGTGAGATCGGAGCCGCGATATTCGGCGATCATCTGGACCTTGAGCGTACCAACATAGACGGGTCGAAACGCCCGTTGACGCATCTCGTACCCATCGATGACGCTGTTCGAGTACATCGCCTGCACGAGCTCGACCACGGTTTCCTGCGGATCAGCGGCTGCGACTTGCGGCGCCGTGTCGCCCGCTTTGTCCTTTGCGATCGCCGGGTTCGAGATGAACACCTGGACCGCCTGCTCGCCTGCGACGCGGCACACGAACTTGTAGACATAGCCCCGCTTGCTGGTGGCGAAGAAGGAAAGGGCCTGTCGGCCGAACCCTTCCGGCACCGACAGGTAGATGTCGCCGCGAACCGGCTCGTTCACGACCGAAAAGTCGTCGGCGGGATTGCCCGTCGAGATTTTCGAGACCGAAGCGAATTCATCCTCGACCAGGCTGATCCTGGTGAGATCCTTGGCAGAGGCGGCGCAGTCGACTTGGCTGCCATCGGACGCCATCACCGTTTGGTCGGCCCAGGCCGGTTCCGCGATGAGGAAGAAAGATAACGCCACGAGCGAAGCGCCGATGATCCGGCTCAAATAGCAGTAATAGCGGGAGAGGAAGACGGCGCCGGTCGCGGCGCTGCCGATGGCGTAGACCGACATCACTGATCCTTTTCCTTGCCGGTCGTCACCATTCCAAAGCCGACAAGCTTCAGGGACAGTCCGGAATATTGCCAATCGAAACGGAAAGTCCGGCGCTCACTGGAGACGACCTTGTTCCCGACGATCGTGTGCAGATCCCCGGTCACGGTGGACCACAGGTTCTTAGGGTCGATTTCCATCGTCTGGATCGTGAAGAACTGCGCGATCGAGGAGCCGCGCTGCTCGTTGACGATCTTCATGAGGTCGCCGCGGATCTTCCCCTGCGCGCTCGGCGCAGTGATCTCGAGGACCGACTTCATCCAATATTCGAGGTTGGAAGGGCTGCGATCGAGGGTCAGCACCGCGGTGTCACGGGTGATCAGCTCGAGATACTCCCGCGAAACTCCTGCGCTGTTGACCGCCAATGGCCGTGCCAGGACCGGTTGCAGGACGATCTCGCGGTCACGGGTTGCAGTGATCAACAGCAAGATGCCGGAGAGGACGCCCAGGATCACCGATACGATCACGAGAAGATTGCGCTGCCTCAGGACGCGTTGGCTTTTGGCGTGTGTGTAGGTGATCTCCACCTTACCCGGCCATCAGTCGGAGATAAGAGGGTGGCGTGGCCTTCATGCCAGTGAACCCGGCCGGAAGATGCCAATAGGCCAAATGGAGCAGCCAAGACGTTGCCCGTCCTGCCTTAGCCTTCTTCAGTCCCCACCAGCCCGCACCCGAAAGCACGACGCCAATGAGAATGTGCTGAGACAGGATTCCCCAGACGAACGGGATAACCATCGCCAGGAATTCATCTATCGTCCACAGCCCGATTAGCTCGGGATCGTCTAGATGAGACGGTATGACGTACTTGTCCGCGGCCATTGCACCACCCTCTTCAAAAGCCGGCCGGATCTGCTATTCCGACCGACCGTCGGACCTTTCAGATCGTTGCCGTGACGGTAGAGGTAACGATCGGAATGCCGGTGCCCGCGCCGACGCCGACGCCGACCGGGATGGCGATCTGGCCCATCGAGAAGCGGCCCGAAGCAAGTGCCACGATGCCGCCGGCAAGCGAGAGGACGGTGATGATCTTGCCGCCTGAGCCTTCGAGAAAATCGGTGAACTTCGTCAGGGCGGTGTCGAACGTCGTGTCGGCGCCGGCGAAGGCGGGCCCGGCGAAGAAGAAAAAGGCGAAAAGGAGCGCGGCGAGGACAAGGAGCGCCAGCTCCAGCCGGCCGCTTTGTTTGAGGACGGACTGCATGAGGTGTTTCCTTCGCTTCAGGAGACGCGATCTGCCGCGCCCGAAATTGAAAGGACCAAGTGGCCATTCGTGTCGCAAGCTCCCACGAGCGGATGGTTGCCGATCGCGCGGATTTTTTTGTAGTCCCTGCCTTTTGCCCGTTGGTATTGGGCTTTGCGCCCCGATGGACGGGACGTGGCATCCGGATAGTTGGGCAGTCTGCCCTTGATAGTCGGGCGTCGCGCCCCGCAATTGCGGACAAGGCGCGCCCAAGGTAGATTCGCAGCGGGAAGACTCGCGAAATATCAACCTTTGGAGCCCAAAAGGGGCGCTCCTCTGCAGACTGTTACCAGTCTCTCATCAGAAAAGGAGAAATCACCAAGTGGGCGGCAAGAGCACCGAAGCCCAAGGCTGTCTTCTCCGCGTGTCAGAGGACTTGTTCCGCCTGACGACCGAGAGCCTCCGGCTTCACTCGAATGCGACCCTCGCGCACCAAACTCTTGCCGCACTCATCGAATATCGTGCGTTCGATGAGTCGCATCTCGACGATCACGAGGTCACGACGCTTGGCGAGCATCTTGATCTCGTGCCCGGCCCCGGCGAAATTAGCCTCGATCTCAAGCTTGCCTCACGGAGCGTCGATTATCTTGAGGCACTGCAGAAAGCGTTCAGCCACAAGCTTGCCACTGCGCTTGCGCTCGAGGACGCCCTATCCCTTCTCTTGTTCGACTACGTTGTCGAGCATAAGGCCTCAAAGATACTGCAAGCTCTTGATGACGAGACGAAACAAAGTCTCTTGGGCTCCGGTCGAGCCTCACGCCATTAACAGCCGTCAATCGGCCGGATAGTAAATGGATTGCTGCTCAATCTGGCCCCAACCATTGTTGCAATGACCGTTTTCTCATGATCCTTTTACACCGTCCGTTGGACGGCAGGGGGTCATTATGTCATCTCATCCCAAGCTTTGGGCTTAGGCAGTGAAGGGGCTGGGCGAAGCCGGCGAACGCCGCGACTATGTCCCGGTAATACTTCGCGCAATGGCCGAGACCGATACCGCGCAGCGGAAACTCGCTGGCAAGACCGGCATTAGTAAAAGCCGGCTGGGGGTTCTGCTCCATCGTGACCCCGCCAAGCGAGCGCCGATGACGGTGAACGAATTCGAGACGATCCTGCACGCACTCGGCACCAACATCGTTCAGGCCTTCGTTCGCCTCGAGACCTTCCCGCAGGACGAGCCGATTAGCGACGAGCGGCACGCGACGCTGATCGTGATGCTCTGTGAATTCTTCGTCTCCCTGCCGAAAAAGCTCATTGAAGTGCTGGACGCGCTTGATGGACTCGACGGCTCCGAAGTGCGTAAGGAATGGGCTTCGCCGCTCCAGAAAGCGGTGATCAAGCGTGTTGCGGACGAGGTGATGGCCGTGACCGAGCGCCGCGCGCGCCTTGCTCAAAGCGACGACTTCTATCTTTGAGAAAAGAAGTCGCTGCGCGCCGTACGCGATGCGCGGCGTGACCCAGCTAGAAGATAGAGACAAGCGCTCTTCGGAACGGCGCCGGTCGCAAGGGCTCGGAGTTGCCGGTGCCACTGGCTTGAGAAAGGCCACTCAGCCTCGTCCAGTTGGCGAGCACGTTGTCCACATAAGCGCGCGTCTCGCGGATCGCGGGCACCCGGCCTTGTCTGACCCGGCCCGGCCCGGCATTGTAGGCCGCAAGCGCCAAATGATACTGGCCAAAGCGATCGAGCTGCTGACGCAAATAGCGCGCGCCGCCCCGCAAATTTCCCTCGATACTGTAGCGATTGACGCCCAGCGCGGCAGCGGTCCCGGGCATCAGCTGGGTCAACCCGAAGGCATTCTTGAGAGAGAAAGCATCAGGACGATATTGACTCTCGCGAATGATCATGGCGTCAAAAAGGCCGACGGGAAGGCCGTGCTCACAGGCGACGCTACTCATCAGTTCATAATAGGCGGCGCGCCGCTGTTCGGCATCGGTTCGAAGAAAGCCGGTCGGACGATATGCCAGCGGTACGCAGCCGGGCATGTAGGCGGAAATAGTCGCGGGCGTGGGCGGGCCCCGCATCCAAAAAGGTATGGTCAGCATCGCCGCGGGCGGAACCTCTGTGATACCATCCGAAGCCCGCTCCATCGGCGCGAATGGATCATCAGGATCCGACACGACTGCCACAGCCTGCGCCCCCGCGAAGCTCCCCGCCATCTGGAAGGCCACCCACCGTCGGCGAAGATCGTGCACAGCAAAGGTAGGTGCAGCTGGGGAGACGGTTTGCAATTTCTCATTTTCGCTTGGGTGCTGGTTCTCGGGAGCGCTTGCCGGGGGCTGCCCCATGCTGATCACCTCAGCGCGACGGTGTTCGTGACGCTTTGGCCCAGCGGCATTCGCCGACGTCGCCAGCGCCGCGAGGACAACGGTCGAACCGATCATAATTGCCCGCATTGCAGCCTCCATTGTTGCCGTCTGAAAAGTGGAGATTGCTCGTGCCGCGCTGTCAATCTGCGCCGCCGGGTCGCTAACGCCGGATACGAGGAACCAGGAGCGCTCGAATGTGGCTGATCGATCGCAGCACGGAGGGGCGAATGTCGCGCCGCATCGCCCTCCCCTTCCCCGTGCGCGAGGCGCTGGTGCGCTGGTATGTCGGCGGTGGCTCGCGTGCCGACGAGGAGGCCGGTATCGTCCTCGTTCAGCAGGCGCGGATAGGCCGCAAATGGATCGCTTGCGACTGCTTGCCCACGGGCGAAGCACCGCCGGTCCTGACCCCCGCCTTCCTGTCGGAGGCCGAGACTTACTATCTACGACGACTTACCGGCAGCGATCGGCCCGAGCATCACCCCGGCTGCCCTTTTTCCCGAGAACAGGCTACCAACCGGATCAGCGAAGTGCGCGGACAGCATGCCCCGGCCGATCCGCCGACCGGTTTTTTCGAGGTGCTCAGGCCCGCGCCAGAAAAGCTGGCTCAGCGCCCCGACGAGGAAGCGAGCGACGACCGCACCCGTCAGACATCGGTCCCGAGGCTTGCACGCCTTCTGTGGCGGTTGATCGACGTTGCCGGGCTCAATCGCTGTTCTCCCCTCAGCGCGGAGAGCGAGCAACGATCGATCGGCGACGAGTTTAGGACGCTCACATCCGTGACGGGCGCCATTGCGGTTGCGCCAGGCATTGAGCTCTCTCGCGCCTTTTGGACCCACCCGCGGGCGCTGCACAGCCGCAAAGTCTATGGGAGTTTGCGCGCCCTAGCTAAAAAATGGCCGCGAGGGCATGCGCCTCAAGCCTTTCTTGCGCTCTTTGCAAATCATGTCCGGGGTTCGACCGTCTATGTTGCTGACGGCGATCCGGTGACGCTGGCCAACCGCGTGCAGTCGCCATCGACGAGGGACAACCGGATCGACGGGCCATATCTCGTCATTATCGTCGTCGGGCAATTTCCCGAGACGCATGGCTATGCTCCGCTTCGCGGCTACGCCCAGCCCATTCTAAATGGCCATCGCTTCATTCCCGTGGACACCGCGTTTGAACGCGAAGCGCTGCGTGCGCTGATTGACATCCGGCATCCATTCGAGCGACGCGGCATCGAGCTTTGCATCGAGAAGCCGGTCTTCGACATGCTGACGCCCCTTGGCCCCTGTCGCCCCGCCTTCTTGATCGAGGCGCGCTCGCGGACGACCGGCGAATGCCGTCAGGTCGCGGTCGAGCTCGTCACCGGCGGCAACGAGGTCGAAACACCTATGGCGCAAGTGCGCGAGCGGGTGAAGCAGATCGCGCCGATCGTCGCGCTCAACGCGGCGGATATGGCTCCCGCAAGGCTCGCCTATCGCCTCGCGACCGGGTTCGACCTGTGAAGCCACGATGCCGTATTGAAACCCATATGCTCAAACCGAAGCACAGCTATGTTCGAATGCCTATTTCTCGGCGACAGCATTGGGCTCGGGACCGCACGGGCTGTGAACGCAATCTATTCGCAGGAGTGCCAGGTGCGCGCCCAAGTAGGTGCGCGCTCCGCCGACATGAAGAGATGGCCGCTGCCCGGTCGGATGCTCGGCGCAAAGATCATCTCCATCGGCACCAACGACGCCGCGCAGCCTCTCCTTGCGGCCAATCTGAAGGCAATACGTGTACGTCTGAACACGCGCCGCGCAATCTGGCTTTACCCTACGCAAGAGGTCAGGCCCGTATCGTGCGCTTTGTGGCCGCGACCTTCGGCGACGAGATACCCGATCTTGGCCGCTACCGCACGAAAGACGGTGCCCATCCGCAAAGCTACGGTGACATCGCGAGAGCATGGCTTCGCTAGCAAGCAGTCGTCGGCCCCAACGGCAACTGCCAACTCGTCTATCGGCTTGGCGCTGGTGGCCGACCATGATAGTTCCTTGTCCGCGCTGCAAGTCTGCAGTGCCGGGACTGGTAATCCCGACAAGAGCGATGTCCTCGGCGGAGCTTCCGCCGGGGCGCCTGTGCATATGTCCAGGTCGCTTGCGGCTAAAAGCGCAGGCGCATGTCTCTTGTCATGTTACCAGCCCCGGCTCCCGCGCGTCGCGCGGGGGCATCGGGCGTAACGCGCAACTTATCGGTCCGTTTTGCATCGGGAGACCCACGGCATGAAACGGGACAGGGACGTGCAGCAGACGCTCTCCACGATTGTCCGCAGGCTCGATGAAGCGTTGGAACTTCTCGACGCCATGGACATGGGCGACGGCGATTGCGCAGCGTCAATCGAGCGAGCCGTGCAGCGCGCGAAGCGTGAGCTGCGCACCGGTGTCGGTTTCCAGGCAAGGTGCCTTCCTTGTCTGCCGGTGGGGCTGAAGCAGCAAAGCCGGATCCCGCAGTTCGCCAAAAC
This sequence comes from uncultured bacterium, assembly GCA_903884945.1. Classification (GTDB taxonomy): domain Bacteria; phylum Pseudomonadota; class Alphaproteobacteria; order Sphingomonadales; family Sphingomonadaceae; genus Sphingomonas. Next base: position 23,019 of record CAISGR010000020.1, on the reverse strand, counting down.
GTTCCCCCGCCGTCGCCGAGACGATCGGAAAATTTAGCGTATGATCGGCGGCGGCGGGCCCTTGGCGGTAAGTCGCTCGATAAAAACCATGACCCGGTCATGTCCGTATCTGCTCAATCGAATATAGCTGAGCCGCTGGTCGCGCGTATCACGGTCGCGCTCAAGCAAGCCGAGTGCCTCTAACTTGTGCGCCCAGCGGCGGGCCGTGCTTGAAGGCACGTTGCTCATTGGTGCGAGGCTGCTAATTTGGATTCGCTCACCGCGCCCCTCGGCCGCATAGATGTCAAGAAGAATGTCCCAGGCCGGATCGGAGAAGAGCTCCCTACCAAGAACGTCCTCCCTTAGACGCCGCGCCATGAGAAGCCAGGCGGCGAATTCGGCGCCGGGCGGGGGTTCAGTCTTGGTACTGGGCACCGCCGCGCCACCAAGAGACGTGTCATCCATCGCCTCGCGCGGTGCGAGATCTCTGCTTCGCTGGTCGAAGCCTTCCATCAGGCTTCTCCCCTTGACCCCGTTCGTGACTGCTCCAAACGAGCGGTGCCGCAGGACCGCGCTCGGAGGCGCGCGTGACCAGTAGAAGCGGGGCGGTTGCGCGAAAGGTCGAGCGGGCCCGGACGATCCCAATCTCCTTCCGGACGGATCAGCACATAGGGGTCCTGGCCGATCGCAATGATATCGTCCGCATCGGGCAGCGCAGCTTCGAGTTCGACATAAGCTACGTCAGAGAAGACGAAGCTCGGCCGCCCCGCGATCGGCCGGAAACCGAATAGTCCCCAGAAGCGCATGAGGTCGCTGCGCGAGTGCCCATATGCACGGCCGTACCCCTTACGCCGGCAAAAGCTCAGGGCGTCGCGAACCAGTCGGAACGACAAACGCGACGCCCGGAACTCATGCCGCACCGCGAGGCGCTCAAGCTTCACGAACCCCGCAAAATAGCGAACGCGGATGCAGCCTGCCGGCTCACCATCGATCTCACCAATGAAGTGGGTAGCGCAAAAGTCGTTGCCGTCGAACTCCTCGTTGAACGGGCATTCCTGCTCGGCCATGTAGGTCGCGGCGCGCACCGAGAAGCACTTCATCATGTCTTCCATCGTGCGCGCGATCCGGATCGTGATCGTGCCAGGCCGCGCGACGGCGGCTTCCGCAAGCGCCGGGAGGCCCAAACGCGTCGGCAGGACGAGCAGGTCTTCAGCGGCGTCCGGATAGGTTGCCTTTGCCTGGCCGAACCCCATCGCGGGAAATAGTCGGGCGGTATGTCCCGTCACCGCGCGCGTAAAGAGCGGGCAGCCGCTCGGTGCCAACCGGCCCAGCAAAGGCCCTAGCGCGCGGAGTGCGGGAGCGAGCGCGGAAGGGGCGTAGATTAGCCAGATGTAGATGGCGCTCGGCGTCTCACCGGGCGTGCAGATGAGCGATAGATCTGGCCGCTTGCCGCTAAACGTGTTGGAGGCAAGCTTGCGCGCACCCTCGGCGTTGAGCGGTAGGAAGGCGAGAAAAGCCTGGTGCGCACCTTCGGTCTTCTTGCCGACAAGCTGGAAGATTTCCGGATTGTGCGCGAGTGCCCGCACAACGATTTCGTCGGGCACAAGTTGGCCGAGCTTCAAGCGCGCATGCCCTAGCGCGTCCATCGCCTCTTGAAGGTTCGCTGGTCGGATCGAAAGCTCACTTCCCCGCGCAGAGCAGATGCGCATCACCCGATCTGAAAAGGCCATAGGCTCAAAGCCCTCGACTGGGGCAGGCTTGATTGTCTCCTGGTACATGAAAATTCCCTTCGGTTCTGAAGGGTTGTCCAAATACAGTGGCTGACCGCCGTTACCGCGAGCGTGACATAAACCCGGACGGGTCCATTCTTGGCCCACCCCCGGCCGATCATAGTTGAAAGAAAAGCAGGAATATCCATTGTGGCGCTATTTGCTTGTTGCTTGGCTTGTCGAATTGGATTCTGATGGCTGCTAATACGGCGCTCAATCAAAGGAGGCGCAGGCGTTTGAACGGGCCAAGCAAGAAGAAGGCCATAACGGGGCGAGAGATCCCGCCACCCATCGCCAAGGCTGAACCAGGCAGGGCTCGCCCCGTGACGCCAAAAGTGCCGAAATCCTTTTCCGAGAATTTGAGACGCATCGATTGGCAAGACCTGGAGCTATTCCTCCAGGTCGCCGAAGCTGGCAGCGTGCGCGCAGGAGCTGCGGCGACGCGCCATTCAATCGGCACGATCAGACGGCGCATTGCACGGATTGAGGACAAACTCGGCGAAAGCCTCGCCGATCGCGACCCTCTTGGACTGAAGTTAACGCCGGCAGGCAATCGCCTCCTGTCGATCGCACTCGAGATGCGGCGGCTGCGCCACAGCCTCGAATCTGATGACGAGATTTCACCGAGCCGCGAGCGCGTGCGGATCGCGGTCACCGAGGGGCTTGGAACTTACTGGCTAATGCCGCGCCTCGTCGAGTTTCAGCGCGATCACCCGGAGCTCGATATCGTCCTCATCTGCGACATGCAGCGTAGCGACGTCGCCAGCGGCGAAAGCGATGTCGCGATCCAGCTCGAGCAGCCACAGGATGAGCGGACACTCGTCGAGGGTCTGGGCTGCCTCCATCTCATGCCTTTCGCGTCCGATCGCTATCTGCGAGGAGCCGGCATCCCTAAATCGGTGGACGAGTGGCCGAACCACCGCTTGGTCTGGCAGGAGGCTGACCAGGTCGCCTCGCACCTGCTTCCCTTCATACTTGGAACCAGCGAACCCGACCATCTGATCGCGATACGCACGAACAGCAGTTCCGCGCATTTCCGCGCCATTGCGAGCGGAGGAGGAATCGGCATCCTCCCAACATATGCGCGTGCGATCAGCCGCAGGGTGCGGCCGCTCGACCTAGGCGTTCACCTGCGGCGCGAGATTTTCTGCGTCTCCAATCCCGACCGCCACGATGCGTCGTGCGTTCAACTCACGTTGACCTGGCTGCGGGACAGTTTCGACGGCAGCCAGTTCCCGTGGTTCCACGACCAATTCGTACACCCGCGGGACTTCGAGAAAGCGATCTCTTCATCGAACGTCATCAGCCTGTTCGAAGGTTTCATCGACATCATAGATCGCGATGACATCTAAGATCGATGCCATAGCGAGCATGAGTGCTGGAGACGACGTTTGACCAGTGTCCGACGTATGGACAATTACGTCGGAAAAATGCGGCACAATTACCTTTAATAAATAAGATATATTATTGGACTTCAAACTTTCAACTTGTCCGAAGCCCGGATCGAGCGCACTTTGTGGGCAGCTTTGCCCTGGAATTGTCCGGCGATCGCCGCCGCCGAAGGTCGGTCACCGCCTGTAGCCGCGGAAGCCCTTGCGTGGTTTAGGTGGCGTCTTGGCCGATCGTTGCGATTGCGGCTTGGTAGATTTGACGAAGCCGCGAGCGAGCCGTTCGATCGTGACCTGGTGAATGGTGAGCAGGCGCTTGCGAATAAATCTTGCGGAAATAGCCGGCAAAAAACCTCCGTAGTTCGAACCGTGTGTTAGGCGCGCGCCGTCAGGAATCTCTTCGAGGGAGTACCATTGCTCCATCGTAAAAAGGCCTGCTAGGCCGAACTTGAAGGCGAAGATCGAAGGCGGCTCCAGCTGCGTAACTGTCACCTCAGTTTTCCAGCCCCGCGGCGCGGCGGGATTGTTCCGAAAGGAAAAACCCATCTCGCCTCCCTGGATAGCAACGCCCTCCATTTCGACATAAGGGTGCCAATTGCGGTAGCGCGCGAAATCCATCAATACCCGCCAGACTCGTTCCGGCAACACTGCGATATCGACTTGTGCATGCACCGAAATCATTGGATCTCCGTTTAAATGTTAGCTGGTTGCGTTCCAGTTCTGGCGCGAGCGATCACTCCCACATCTACCCTATATCGCGCCCGACACGGCCGCGACCCATTTAATCGATCTGCCGGGGACTGAGTGGAACCGGCACGTTCGCCAGCTTGGCGGGTCAAGAAGCGCGCAAGTACGGTCGAACGCCATTTTGACGACCAAGCGCGCCGTCCGCATATCCCGCTCGATTGGCTTCACCACTCTGGCGACCGACAGTGAACATCGCATCGTGTTCATCGGACAGCCGGACCGGTATGGTAAAACGGGCCGCCAATCCGTGAGAGCGCCCACGATCGACTGTCGACACCGGGCGATCCCTGGGGCGGATATGATCTCCGATCCGGTCCCAAGGCACCCCGACACGGTTCGGATATAAGCCGCATGGATAGGATCATCCATATAACGCCGTGCTTTAATGATTTCCTCGGTTGGGTAGATGTGAGCATCAGTGCGTTCTTCGCGCGCCGGTTCAGATCGACATTGTGCGAGAGCGAACCAGCGAAATCCGAATTGCCGAACAGTCGCTTCAACCAGCGCAGAAAGCGGGACAAACGACGTCGAATTTCGAGATTGAAGGCGCAACTTAGAGAGGTCGCTCCCCGCAAGTTAGAGATGCCACTCGGGGGCGTCGGCGAAACAACGGTGTTCATGCCTTCACCCGCCGCTTGGCAGGTGGCGAGTTGGCACAGACAGATTCGATTGTTGAGTCGTGCAACGCGCGGCCCAAACTGCGGTCTGGCGGCTCCACGCTTCGAACTGGCGTGAGCCAAGACGAGGTTCGCACTCGGGGACTCTGATGCGCGTCGGTACGGTGCGCTCTAGATAGCGCCGAAGGCGCAAAGCCATTTTTAAAACCGAAGTTTGAGTTCAGTAGCGAATTGCAGGCCCAAGACGTACGCTGAGAGGATCCGCAGCGACGACCCATCCCATTTCGAACACCCTGTGGGCAAATCAGAGGAACAGGCAGCATGAAGCAGGCCAAGGGTGGCAACCTCGTCGCACAACAACCTGTCAGAGTGCCATATCCTCGACCCATGAGGGCAGTTGCGCCACGCTGCGATCTGCTTGAAAAAATCGTCAAGGGGCACAGCCAGCATATCGCCCCCAGCAGGAGCGAGCCGCCGGTGAAGTCCGGGAAGCGTTGCGGCGTTTTCAGCACGTAACAGCTTCCACAGGCGCAAAGCCCCAATGACAAGTTTATCTGCTGCGTGCAGTTCACCCAAACCTCTTTGGCCGCATAGCGCACGTTGAATCATCGCTACCTTTCGCGTGATCGCCAACTCTCTCCCCCAAAACGCAGCGGTTCAGTCTCTCATTGCATTTTGGCCCACTAGTATGAAGTCAGCGTGAACCGAATATTACGTCTTATTAATCAAGGGCTTGCATTAGTACCCGCCGTCAGCGCACCAAGAAATCATCGCACAGATCGCGATACCGGCGGGGCCAACCAAAGTTAGGTGCACAACCAATAGTGACACTGCCGGTCAGCCGAGGAGGCCAGAAAAATACCAGCGGGGCATCGCTGCGGTCCGCATCAATGCGCAGCCACAAGCTCGACAATGCGAGCGCTGAATGCCTGTGACGTCACGGTCGATGTTGCCATCCGGTCGGTGAGAGCCAGTGGTACAATCCGCGATCCGATGCTCTTTAACCATCCCCTGTCCTCACTGATGACTATGCCCCAATCGGCACGTTCTCGAAACGTTCTGCAAGGTGATCGTTCGGTGAAAAGTCAATCTCGCCGACACGTTCGGCTTGGTGCCTTATATTGCTCCAGAACTACCGTTTTGTTGTTGACAGTCGCCGTAGCTTCATCGCCAGCAAACGGCTGTCCCGGCGCCGGTGCAGTCATCCGGGCGGGCGCCGCGGCCTTGGATTCGCGAAGGTCGAGCGTCGTGCCGTCACTCATAAAATCGATGAAAACCAGGCTGTTGTCATTGCACCGGTAGGTATGACTTGCTGAGATAGATGGCGGGAGCGGTGGCGTGCTGCCAGCGCCCGACGCCTTGTCAGTCGGAATCTCGTTGCCCTTGTTTGAACAGGCGGGCAATGCAAGCAACGCAAGGCACAAGACGAGCACGTTTGCGCGGCGTGTACTCCGCGCGCTGTAATCCATATTCCCTAAATCGGACGACATAGTCTGACTCCTGATGATAGCTTGCGAGCATGACCAGATCGTCATGAATATCGCTGCCCGATGAGAGAGACCGCAGCGAGAAGTGCGGAAAAAACCCCTGCCGCGCCGAGCAAGCCAAGTCTAGGCCCGAGATCGGCTTCGAATGGCCCATTCTTTTGGATGGTAATTACCGATACGGCGATGCCAGCTATAAAATAGCCAGCGATGAACTCCAAAACTCCCGCAGCAAAAGTCGCCGCCCACCATGACAAACAAGGAGAGCCCTCTCGGCCTTGGCCGGAAAGCGAGAAGATAAGAATCGCAACGAGAATGGCGAACAATAGTCGGCGAAAGAGAAGAACACGGCGCAGCAGCACCGCTCGCCAATAGGAATGCCTGCGCGCTCCGTCGCCGTTTGCCATAATCTCTCGGGCACGGCGGGGCTCCCCCAGGTGATTTTGAGATCGTCTCATCGACGCAACAACGGTGCAACCCGACATCCACAACGAACCTCTGGTCGCTGTCGCGGGAGACCCACCAAATTGGATATAAAAAGAGCGGCCGAGAAAATTTCAGGCATATGAGGCTGGTTCCACTGAGCAGCCGCCAAAAGCCCAAGGCGCAAATTTCGCCGTGGGTACAGCCAGGGGAGCCAGTACCCACGGCGTGGCCCGTGCGGCACAGCGGAGTAGCCTTTCCAGTGGCCTCTTTCTCGCTGTGCCGACAGGAGCCAAGCAGAGTCGCGTCTCAAATCGGGGCCAAACGAATAGGCTTTGCGTCCCGATAGCCTGGCCTCGTCCTTAAAAAACTCCCGAGGCCGCGCGCGCAGTGCAAGGCGCGATAGACATCGCCCGCGGCGTGTAACGCACCGTTCCAATGCGCGCGCGCGGAACGGTATCATTTCCCTGGCTCGCTTTCTGTTTGCGGGTTGGCCGCTTCTTTTAGAGGACGCGAGCTGCGAAGCGTGAGGAAGGTCATCAGGCTGAGAAATGCCGCGATATCGTAGAGCCCATATCCCACCGCAGCGCCCAAGGCGCCAGTCGCCCAAAGGCTTGCCGCGGTTGCTGTGCCGGAAGCTTGACCCCCATGCTTGAGTATCGCGCCTCCACCGATGAACCCGACGCCGGTGATCAAGCCTTCTAGAATTCGGGCTTGACCGGTCGACTCCCTGCCAAGCACGGCGATTGCAATCAGCACGAAGCCGCAGCTCGCTACTGCCACCAACGGAAAGGTACGAATACCGGCGCTACGCTCTTCTCTTTCCCGATCCCACCCTATCGGAAGAGCAAGGCCATAAGCGGCGCCGAGATTGATGAGATGGGAGCCAATCTCGTAAAGAGAGCTAGGCGCAATACGCATAGGACCCGTCCGCGCCATCGTCAGTTGCAAGGCGGACGACAGGTCGCCGGACGATTGAAAGATTGGCCCGGTGTCGAGCTCGGCTTGGCTTCAGCAATTCATTACTCACCATCAAGGGTTTTCCGCACCATATGGAACTCCCGCTCCCGGCGTCTCTGGCGTGGGCAAGAGCGTTAAAGGCTCCTCCCCCAATTCTGGGGGCGACTGGTCGTCGAGAACAGGCCCGCTCTGGAATCTGGACAAGCCCCTACGACCGATGGAACTGACAGGAGCGCTCTCGCGATCCTCAAGCACGGGCGCAAAAAGTGCACCGCCAAATAGGCCGAGTTCTCTGGCTTCAGCCCGGCCCATCGCCGCCAGAAGCGCAAATGCCGCGACATACGCATCGCGTTGCGCGGTCACGAGCTGGACTTGGCTGTTGAGCAGTTCCTGCTCGGCGTTGAGGACATCGAGCACATTCCTGTTGCCGACACTGTTCTCCGCGCGCACGCCCTCCAGCGCTAGTTCATTTGCAGAGACTGCCGTGCGCGACGACACGATCACCGCCTGTGTCGCGCGATGTCGGGAAAATGCCGCGCGCGCATCCGCAACGACGCGGCGCTCCACCAGGACGATCTGCTCGAGCGTCTGACTGGACAATGCCTGTGCGCGTCTCACCTGTGCGGCGGGCAATCCACCCTGGAACAACGGAATTGTCGCTGAAAGACCGACTGTCGCGGTCCGCTGCGATTGTTGGAAAACCCTTCCTGGCACTGAGCTATCGAGAGAACCAAGATAATTGTTGTAGTTACCGCTGCCGATCGCCGAGAGACGCGGTAACCGCGCTGCTGCCGCCACCCGAATATCAAAGCGCGCGGCATCGGCATCGGCTTTTGCCGCAACGAGTTGGGGATTATTTGCCATTGCAATATCGACCGCAGCGGCCGAGGTAGACGGCAGACCGGGCAATTCGGGGGGCTGTTCCAGAGACCGCGCGGGCAAGCCGACAAATCGAAGGTAATTTTCAAGGCTTGCATCGAGTTGCGAGCTTACCAATTCGAGCTGGCCCCGCGCGAGCGCGAGCCGCGCCTGGGATTGGGCGACGTCCGTCCGTGTCAGGTCGCCGATTTCAAACCGGTCGCGAGATGCTTGGAGGTTCGTTTCGAGCACCCTGACATTGCGCGCATTGAGATTGACGATCGCGGTATCCCGAATGACGTCCATATAGACTGACACGATGGCGGTGAATACGTCCGCTTCGCTGCTTCGAAGATTGGCTCGCCCGGCCTCAACCCGGGCATCGGCAGCTCTTATGGCGTTGCGAACGCGTCCGCCCTGATACAGTGGGAATGAGAGGTTGGCACTGCTGCTGACGGCTCGCAGCGGTGCAGAAAAGCTGTTTGCTGATCTGACCAGGAATTCTTGGTAGTCGGCCGTAGCACTAAGCGTGGGACGCGCTGCTGCCTTCGCGATCGGAACCCCCTCGTCAGTTGCACGCAGGCCGGCCCGAGCGCCGGTCAGAGACGGATTGGTGCGATAGGCAGCTACCAGCGCCTCTCTCAGGGTCTCGGCATTGCTCGGTGCGGTGCCCAGTAGCGATAATGGAAGGAGAAGCTGAATTTTTGTGCGCTTTCTCATCGTACTCCCCTCGCAGACCGCGGGTTGGCAGCGCGGTCGTGGCGACGATAGAAACCGGTCCGGGTGCCACGGGCATCATCATCAGACTTGTGCGGTTCCGGGCGATAGCTGCTCTCACACACGCGCACCGCGATGTGCGGCAGAGACCGACAGAGGACTCTTCTCATGATGGGGCGTTTTTGATCACGTGTGGCCTGAACCCCAGCTCCCCCGCCGGTTTGGTAACGAGAACGACATGTGAGCGCTATTCTGGCAATGGCCGGCGCGTCGTAGGATTTCAATGTAACCCGACCGCCAGTCATTGCTTTGCGCCATCAAGCAACCGACGCTCTGCGCGCCATTGGTCCCGGCTACGTCGATAGCAGCCAGTTTGCCCCGCAGACCCGACCGGCGAGCAGCTATCAGGCCTTCCGTTGCGGCCCGTCGCGTCTAGCTCCCGGACCCGGCTGCCCCACGCTTCTTCAAGCCGCACGATCTGACTTTTGCGAAGTTGCGATGGAATACGATAGCGTTCAGATTCAGGCTTTCGCGCGCAAACAACGATCACGCTGTCGCTAGTTTCAGGCGAGCGTGGGCAGGGATCCTCGCCATAGACTTCCAGCGACACAATCCGATCAAGTGGTGACGCTTGCCCCCCGACGCTCAGCGCGAAGGCCACAAACCCTGCAAGGCACCCTGCGCAAGCACGGGCACGGCGATCCATTGAACCGGCATCCTTCCTCCCGACGCAAAGGTCGATGAGGAGCTATTGCGTGGCAGCTTATCGCTATCGTGACGCGAAGATTACATGAATTTTAGAATGCAAAACTGTTGCGTTTAGCGATGGTGCGAGCCGAATCTCCATCTACAACATATTGAAGGTTTCAGAGGCTGGATCGCTGTTATTGAACCGAACTCCGAGCAACCGCTGCTGGTGTTCGAAATGCGGTTTGCGTCAGGGCTTCAAACGTTCATTACGGGAGAGAACGATGCCCTTGCGGCGGACGTCGATATTGGTTTCGAGCGCTATTTTGAGCGTGTCGCTTGGTGGCTGCGTCAGCACAGCGCAGCGGCCGACTTTCACCTATTATCAGGTATCATGCAAAACTCCCGGAGCGGTAGCAGCCAAACTGTTACCGCCTGTCGTTCGACCGGAGGCCGGAATCGGCCCTAACCCATCGCCCGAGTCTCCGGCGCAAACCACCGGGCCGGAGGGTGCAGAGACCTGTGTAATACCCGTCGCTAGGTCCAGTTCCGGCTACTCTCGCGGCTACTATCCCGGAAGTCTTTACGGCCGGACCCTTTATGGGGCTGGAGGGTTCGGGCTATTTGGTTTTGGAGGCCACGGAGTGCGGCATGGCACACCGAGCCACGCTATCTCGGGTCATGGCCCAGCCGGACATGGCGGGGGACATCCTTCCGGAGGCGCGCATCATGGAGGCCGCCACTAGCCCGACACCTTGTATCGCTCCTCGTTGAGAGCTCAAGCGTCGACGCGCTTACCGCTTCGCCGCCACAAGGCGGATTGCGGGGAGAGTGCCCCCTCCAGAGCTACTGATGCGGTAGCGCCTGGGCGAACGAACGACGCCAATGACCAGGTCGTAAAATTTTGAGGATGTATTTGCATGGCTGCGACGATTCCGTACATGAACGACTTGCCGATCCACTGCGCGCCCGCGGCCGCTGCAGTGGAACCAAAGTCAGCCATGTCGCTTTCAGAGCCGGGTCTTCGATGAAACTGCTCCTTATCGAGGACGATCTGCCGACAGCCGGTTACGTCTGCCAAGGCCTTGTTGAGCTCGGACATGCCTGCGACCTTGCGTCGACCGGGTTGGATGGCCTGACTGCGGGGCTCACAAAAGATTATGATGCGATCATTCTCGATCGTAACCTACCGCTCATGGACGGCCTGTCAGTACTCGAGGTGCTTCGCGCTCAGGGCCACAAGACGCCGGTCCTGATCTTGAGTGCCTTGGGCCAGGTGGATGATCGCATCCGAGGACTCAATGCGGGGGGAGACGATTATCTCACCAAGCCTTTCTCCTTTCAGGAATTGGTGGCCAGGCTTGCGGCTATCGTTCGCCGGGTAGAGGGCGTCGCGACACCGCCGCGAACTCGGCATATCGCCGATTTGGAATTGGATTTACTCACCCGGGTGGCCCGGCGCGGCGAGCGGCGCATTGAACTCTCAAACAAGGAATTTCAACTCCTTGACTATTTTCTTCGACATATCGGGCAGGTAATCACGCGAACGATGTTAATCGAAGCGGCTTGGGACTACAGCTTCGATCCCGGAACCAATCTCGTTGACGTCCATATCAGCAGGCTGAGAGCCAAGCTGGACGGCGATGGTGAGGCGCCGCTGCTCCACACGGTCCGAGGTGCAGGCTACAGACTCGATGCGAACTAGACCTTCGCACGCCCAGGCAGCGACGTTTCGCGGCGCGCTGTGGGTGACCGTCGCCATTTTGTTGGCGACCGTAACAGCCCTCACCCTGCAATATGCGCGTACATTCAGTGTACTGGAAGCCGAATCCCGTCACCTCGTCCAAACAGAGGTCACTGGGCTCATGGATCGCTATCGCGCTGGCGGAATCGCGGAAGTGAAACGCTTTATTTCGCAGGCTCGCTCGCGGGTCGACCGGAGCGATTCAATCTACCTGCTCGAGAGTGCCGACAAGGTTATTGTAGCAGGCGATCTGAGCGAATGGCCGGTCGGCGTCGATAAACCGGGATGGCAGGCCTTCACGGTTCCCGCGCGGGGCAACGACATGCTCTTCAAACGTCGTGTAGAGGCCGAGCTTCTCACGATCGGCCCGGGATACCGGCTTCTCGTTGGACACCTGTCGGATGGCCGTGAGCAACTTCGAGCACGCTACTTGGAGGCGCTCGCATGGTCGGTCGCGCTAACAGCCGTCGTGGGGCTAATGCTGGGCTGGCTGATCAGTCGGCGCGCACTGCGCTTTGTCGAGCGCGCCTCTGCAACTGGTGAGCGGTTCCTGGCCGGTGGGCTCGACGAGCGCCTGCCGGTGACGGGGCGCGGCGATGAATATGACAGGCTCGCCGAAGTCGTGAATGCCTGCTTCGAGGAAGTGGAGCGGATGGTTGCAAGCCTGCGCGCCGCAACGGATGGTTTGGCGCACGATCTGAAAACTCCGCTGACCCGCATGAAAGTAAGAGCGGAATTGGCCATGCTGCGAAGTGCCCCGGTTGGACCGGATTTCTTAGCGGCTACGACGCGCGATATCGACGCTCTCCTGAAGTTGATCAACGGTCTTCTAGCGCTGGCGCGTGTCGATTCCCTTACAACCGATATGCTGCAACCGCTTGACCTTGCAGATATTGCGCGCGAGGCAATCGAGTTGTACGATCCGGTCGCGGAGTCGGCAGATCAAAATCTGATGGGCGAGTTGCTTTCCGCGCCAACGACCGGAGCACCATCGCTTCTGGTCCAGGCCACGTGCAACTTGATTGACAACGCGCTAAAACACGCTCCGAACAGCGGCGCAATCGGCATCAAGACCGATATTCTGGACGGAAAAGCAGCCCTCACCGTAACGGACAACGGTCCGGGCATAGAGGCCGCGCAACGCAACCGCGCAACCGACCGTTTGGTGCGGCTTGATGCGAGTCGGTCGACTGAAGGAAGCGGGCTTGGGCTTTCGATCGTGGCGGCGGTTGCTCGGGCGCACGGAGGTTCGATTGTGCTCGAGGATAACTCGCCAGGCTTGCGTGTCTCCATGCGGCTGCCGCTGAACAACGACTCACAACGTCCGCACAGGACAACTAAGCGCGATCCAGGAAAGCCAGTTAGCGGGGTCTGAAGTGTCATGGTCCGATTCCGAGCGGAACGGATGGCAATAACACCATCAATTCAGGTCATGTCAATTGAGATAAGTGATATAGCTGCAATAGACGGAGGGGACTAGGATTCTCGCATCTGTGGAGGCGTTGGTAAAGGAGTTGTCGGACCTGGTGGCACGGCACGACGCCAGGCAAGCTATCTCGATTGCGCGGTACTCGAATTCGCGCTTGTTCAGGCTTTGCGATCTATCCAATGGCCGTAAGAGGAGACAGAGATGGGTGGACATAGGCGTGATGACCGCTTGACTCGCGGCGGTTATGGCGAGCACCAGTTTTCCGACCAGTGGGCGGGCCGCCCGATGGCCGGCGATCCAGCAGGGCGACTGATGCGGCCCATATCTTGGATCGGCGTACTGGCTGGGCTTTTGGTGTGGTCTCTGCTCGCCTGGATTGGCTACGCCGTTGTCGATCCCATCCTCTCCTGGTTTGCGACCAATGCCGGCTTGTTGGCGGACAGCGGGAAGAATCTGGCCACGGTCGCCGGGGCCGGCAAGGGCGTCGGCAGCGTCGTTGACAATCTTAACGTCAACGGTTTTTCGGGTCAGGCCATAGCTTTGCTGCGAGTAGTCCTGAAACCGGCGATTATTGTGCTCTGGGTGATCGGAGCCCTCGCCCTCATTGCCGCCCCCCTAGTTCTTCCGAGAATCGGGCGAATGCTAGGCCGCCGCCGACACTGATCGCTCCCCGGCCGGTCTATACCCGGTTCGGTAGCGCATTCGAGAGATTGGAAGGCCTTTCGGGACAACACGTTGCACTCTGGTGCGCCGGACATCATCAGTTAGTTAGGCCTCCTACTCTGGCTCTGAAAATCGGAAATAATGTGCGAATCAACCGAGAAAGACTTTCCGAAAGGAGTTCGGTAAGTACGCGAATATTTATCTTGTCTGCGGCGATATTTGTGACCCCGCTCACTGTATTTATTGGCTATTCTGTTTCAGCTTCTAAGGAACATTCGAAATGGGGTGTCGCTACATTGCGATTATCAATACCGCCGGGTGGCTCACAAACGGTAAATGCCTATATGGAAGCGGGTGATCGACTGGATCTTTCCTGGACCGCAAACGGCGTGCATCTTGGCTATGAATACCAGTTGATCGAAGGGCATAATGATGCGGTTTTAGGAGCAGGGCTGTCGGACAAAGGCGGCAAGCGCTTCAATGCCGATCACGGTAGTCTCTATGGCGTGGCGTTTCAAAATCATTCTACGAATAATGCGAGGGTGGTCGTACGAGCGACAGGAAGCTTCGAGTTTTTCAAGGAGATGTCTTACCCACCTGATGCCCAGAAAATTGCTAGCCAGGCGCCTCATCGCCATTGATTTTTTAAATTCCGCTTCCCAGTACGATCAATGGCTGGTGGCAAGGCTTGGTGCGCGGCCTTTCGATTGGCTGGTGCGGGCCAAGTTATGTCGTTGAACCTCGCGTTATGGCGCTCGGACAGGCACAAAAACAGCGGGCCGGAAAAGGTAATCTGGCTTTCGCGGTCCTCTCACCTCGATGCGCTCATCGGCAAGCCCCGTTTCTGAAAGCGCGCGGTCGATGGCCGCACGGAAGCACAACTTCTCAGCGTCCTCGCACAGCTTGGCGATAGAAGTGGACGTACGGAGGTCCGAGGAACTGGCGCTAATAATACACGCCCGCCCTTACTAGGCTACACTCTCTGATCGCGAATATAACTGCCATTTATTTGCCGGGTTCACGACTTTAGCCAATCGAGAAGTTCGGGGACCAGCAACTCGGCATTGAGTTGGTCGTCGGACAATTCGACGAACGAATCCAGATCGCGTATGATTACGACACCGGTATTTTTGAACCGTGCCGCGAGCCTTCGCAGGAACCCGAAATCTACGTCGTGCTCGCATGCGCCCATGAACAAAAAGTAGACTTGATCGCCCCGTTGCTCGGATTCTTCGAGGACTTTGATCGTGCGCGCATGATCGGCCGGGTCGTTCTCGCCGTCCGTTACAAAGATCACGATTGACCGCTTCCTAGCGCGAATCACCGGGTCCGTGGCAACGCCGAAAAAGCGGCTGAGGAAGCCGCCTCTTTCCGGCTCCGCCGTTAGCCAGCCAAAATGTTGGAGATTGCGTTCGAGCACATAGCTGTACGTCGTCCCGCCATTCCAGCCGGGCACTTGGTCAATTACGTTGCGAACAATGTACCCTTCGGAATCGTCGGGTGTCACGGTGCCAACGTGATGGACGCTGTGCTTACCGTCGCTGAAGGTAAAAACATCAATCCGACCATCGGGGTCCAGTTCCATACCGTAGGGCACGAGCCGGGCGATCAACTGGCTGGTTGTTCCCTCTTCATGCTCGTGCTCAAAGGAGCCGGATACGTCCATGTCAAAGATGAGTTCTGCTTTCACGTCGTGGGCGATACCCGCTTTGTCGAGGGAGAGGCGCAACGCGCGCGCGGACTTTTCCAGATTCAGTTGCAGGGCCACGGTGCTCGATCCTCATGCTTTGAGTTGTTGAAGGATGGTACGGAGCTGAAATTGAAGTTCAGTCGCCTGAGTGGGGGTCGGTTGCCGGCTGGCGGGAGAAGCGACGTTCAGCGCGGCGATAGCGACCAGCCAGCCCGGCAGCGTCACGAGCACCACGTTCTGAATCGCCGCGACCAAGCTTAGTGGTTGCTCCGACTGGCTGTCGCGCAACGAGGCGCTGTTCCGGATTTGCAGCGCCGTTTGCGCAAGACTCATGCTGCGTTCCAGCAGGCGCCGTGACAACTCGGGTCGGTCATTGACAAGATGTTCGGACAGGAAAGCAGCCGCAAGGCCCGCCGCCTCTATATCTTGCCAAGCTGCATCGAGGCGGCGCGATTGCTCGTCGAATGAGGTCTTGAGTGCAAGGAGCGGCTCGAGAGTCACGTTGGTCAGCCGGACCAACTGTTCGAGTTCGACTCGCGCGGTCTCAAGTTTGCCAGCTGTATCGATCCGGCCGCCGCCGAACAGGCGGCCGAATAAACCGGGCGACAGTCCAGAACCGCAGACCGCCTCCAAGTCGATCGTGTCGAGCAGGTCGGCGATTCGAACTAAATAGCGGCGCGCTCTGATGAGCACCTCTGCCTGTGATAGCTCCAGCGTAGTTGAGACGAGTTCGGCATAGTCTTGCTGAGCCTCATGGCCCCACATCGTGACTTGCCGGTCGCGCGCGCCTTCCGGAACGAAGCTCCTGACCAGCCGAACCGCTTTTCCCGACACTGCTGGCGCTACACCAGGGGAAAGACGTTCAATATCGGCCGAGACGACAACGATCCGTTTACGCTCGACGCCGGGGATCGCCGTTGGCGCGGTGATGACGCGGCCCGGCTTCCCGCTTTGCGGATGCTCCACAGCCAGAACGGCGGGCTTGGTCCCACCCGTCCCTTCCTCGCCGCTTTGCGCATTAACGTTTTGGCTGCTAGAACCGCGCCGCGTCCTGTCCACTTGCCTAATAATCGTCGGACGCAGACTGCCCGGCGGTTCCTCAGTGCCGGACTTTCCGCTCGGAGCCGGGTCGTCACGCATCTGTCGGATCAGGAGAAGTGCGCGAGGACATCGTTGAAGGTCCCGTTAAAACCGCGGCCCACAGCCGCATATTCCCATCCGTCGGGACCGAGCAGGATGCTGCCGAGCTGAACGACGTTGAAATCCTTGAATTCGGACGATAGCTGATAGGCACCAAGTTCCCGCCCGGTATCGTCCGAAAGCGTGATGGTGCAAACGTCGATGTCGCCAAAGGCGGGTTCGTCTTCTTCAGCCTCGCCGGTGTCGTGGCCGCCGCCATGTTCCGCGTCGTGGACCGTTACCAGGATCGGAATCTCGTTTACCCCGTCCGGCAGTTTCGAACCGTCAACGATAATCGATTCGCTGTTGTTTTGTACCCGCATGTCGCCGCTGTGAGAGAGCCCGCCACCGGGTGTTTGAAAAGACCCGTCCGGATTTGCGGCCAGCGCGCCACCGCGCGGGTTCATCCGCTTTGTATTGTAGGTGGAGAGTACGCTGGCGAGTTCGGTCACCTTGGCCCCGTCTCCATCGTTGCGCGCCTCGAGCGCGTGCACGTCGACGTCATCGGCATGATCGGCATCGCACCGCCACTCGACCTTTGCGGTGAACCGGGCGCCCTTGTTTAGCGAAAGCTGAAGCTTCGGCGTCGCGGTGCCGGGCTTGTCGAGGGAAAGTGTCAACATGGTCGTGCGGATCCTCGTACAACAATCAGCGTGGGAGATGACGGTCTCTATTTCTGCGAGAGGGTAGCAAGTTCTCGCCGGGCGTCGGCAAATTTTTGACGAGCGATCTCGAATTTCTCATCGGTGGTCTTTCTCGCAGCCTCGACCAACCCGTGGATCTCCTTCGTAGTGACGATGATTGACTCAATCTGCTGCGCCTGCGCAACGCGGTTTTCACCGGGGGCCAGCGCAGCCGCCACGGCCACGTCCTTGAGCGCCCGACCGCGAAGTTCGGTGAGTTGCCGATCGAGTTTGGCTTGGCGCCCGGCAATCTGTTGCACACTTTTGACCGCGAAGGCGCCGTGGATCGACAGCAGCGTCATCTTGATCGATGCAAAACGCGACGCGACTGTTGTGGCCGTCTCCTGCAACGTCGCCACGCCCGCCTGCTCGATCTGCTGAATAACCAGCTGATCAGCAGGTAGCCGCGTATAGCTTCCCTCGAGCGCTAGCGCGCGGCTTTCAAGAAGCCGCAGCTTGTCCGTTAGTTCCAGAACGCGACCTTGGGCGACGGGATCAGCGGGATCGAGCGCGGCCTTCTCACCTGCGACATAGGCTTGGGCCTTTTCAAGCAACGCCCTGGCAACGCCCGCTGCCACGGTAAAGTCGTCGAAATGCGTGCCATAGCTTCGCTTGAGTGCTTCGAGCGCCTGCAACTCGACAAACAGCTTCTGCATCTCCATGGATAGCGCGCTTTCCAGCTTCGTCATCTCGTCAGCCAGTGTCTTTGTCCGTCCAGCGATAAGGTTGCCGATCGCTGTCAACAGTTCTTCGGCGAGTTGATCGGGCCGCTTGCCGCGAAGCCGGCCGAGCAAGCTGCCGATCAATCCGGGTTTTTCACCGTTCTGTACTTTGTCCAGAATCTCCGGAAGGTCGGCGTCTTCCACTCCCTTTTCGAGCCGCCCAAAGAGCGCGAACACAGCCGCCGCAGAGTTTTTATCGAGCCGGGCGAGGAAGCCGTCGAGCGTGCGCTGGAGCGCCTGCTCCGCATCGAGCCCGAGTCTGATCACGTCGCCTGACGGCATTGTGGCGAAGTCGATCTGCGCAATCCTCTTCTGCGCGTCTAGCAATTGTTCGGGACGAAGCACGATAGCGCCGGTCGCCAGTGGAACTACCCCAACGGGTGCCGTGGGTTTGAAGCTGTCTGCGGTCGGAATGGACCCGATGGTCGTGGGCTTCATAGTCTCTCCCTTTGCCATGCGTTCCGGCGCGGCGTGTCGAAATTAACCGGCGTCCATGAGACGGTGGCACAAGCCGCCTGGGCGGAGGCAACCCTAACACTGACGTTCGATACTCGAAACCTGGCCCTAACGCCACAATGCGGGAGCGTTGACATAGAGTACATCGTAACCAACGAGAAGTGCCCCCATCCCTCTCATGGCCGCCGAATATCGATGATTCATCAAACCATTGCTGCGGAGGCGGTGCCACCGACCAGTTAGCATCGTTGCGGAGCATGCCGGCCGGGGATCGTCGCCAGCGGTGCTCCGTCCAAGACGAATCGCCGCGTCGCCCTGGCGAGCTGATCAGCGCCGCGAGGACAACGGTATCTGGACCGCTGTCTTCACCGACCGGCCTTTGTCGGCCGCTAGTCAACAGCTCAAGCCCGGAACGCAGCCACGACTACACCGCCGCATATAACTAGGACAACCTCCCTGGCACTTCCCAATCCATGTCCGACTGAATGACAGCCAGCGCCCCCTGTCGAAAAGCTTGGCCTGAACCGCGCTTAGAACATCGTGAGCCTGCGCCGATCTCACCTCGCTTGGCACTAACTCTGCCCGGTCAAGTCTGTACGCGCCAAGAGCAAGATCGCCGAGGCAATCCGCTATGCGCTTATGCGTTAGGATGGCCTCACCTGTTCCTCGACGATGGGCGCATCGACCTCGACTACAACACCGTCGAGCGCTCGATCCGCCCGCTCGCGCTTAAATGCCCTGCTCGCTGGCTCAGACGAAGGCGGGGACAACTGGGTTTTCGTCGCCACGCTCATCGAATGCTGCAAGCTCAATGGGCTTGGTCCACCCGCCTGGCTGACCAACACGCTCGCACGCCTCGCCAACGGCCACCCCGCAAACGCGGTCGGCGAACCCATGCCTTGGATCGCGGTGGGCTGAGGACATCGCTTACACATCAAAGGCCAGCTGAACAACATGACCCATGCCACGCTGTAGCTGAACTGTGCGCCAGCTTGAGAATCGTGGCTATGCCGCTCGGGTCGTCGTCGGATGCACCGGTAATGAGACCAGGATCTAAGGAACCTCTGCACAGGTAGGAAATCTGGCGTCTGAAACTGGCAGTCGGGGACGCTTTCGGGCCGAGAGTGTTGTCATGCGCAGATTTGCCCAATGTCGCGGATTTTCGGGTCATTTTCGCCGATTTTTCCGGCGCCTTTTAAACGATTGTCGGTCCAACGGACGCACTTATCCTGCCGACCGGGCCAATCGCTCCCGCATGATGTAGATATTGGCCAAGGTGAGCTGGCAGAAAATCTGTTGGCTGTTCTTGTACAGGCCGCGATAGCGGGTCTTGGTGTAGCCGAACTGGCGCTTGACGACCCGGAAAACGTGCTCGACCCTGGCGCGGAACGAAGACGTCAACCGGTTGATCCGGCGCTCCTCATCGCTCAGGCCCTGGCCCTTCTTGCGCTTGAACGGTGTCGCCCAGACAACATCGCCTTCATCTCGATCGGCGACGAGCGACCGCTCCTTGCTGGCGTAGGCGCTGTCGCCAAAGGCAATTTCCTCCTCGCCGTGAAGCAGCGCATCGGTCACTACGCTGTCATGCACATTGGCCGACGTCATCTCGGCCGAATGAAAGCATCCCGAAGCCGCGTCCGCGCCTATATGCGCCTCCATGCCGAAATACCATTGGTTGCCCTTCCTGGTCTGCTTCATCTCGGGATCGCGCGACTTCGTGCGGTTCTTGGTCGATGGCGGCGCAGCAATCAAAGTCGCATCCACGATCGTGCCCTGGCGCAAAAGCAAACCGCGCTCGGTCAAAACCGCCGTCATCTCGTCAAACAGCGCTTTGCCCAATTCATGCTTTTCCAGCAAATGCCGGAACTTCAGAATCGTCGTCTCATCCGGCACGCCTTCAAAGTCGGGGCTGATCCCCGCAAATTGGCGCAACAGCGGCGTCTCCCACAGGGCTTCTTCCATCGCGGGGTCCGACAGCCCAAACCATTGTTGCATGAAATGGATCTTCAGCATTGCCCGCAACGGGTAAGGACGACGTCCACGGCCCGCCACCGGATAATGCCGTGAGAGCAACTGCTCGAACCGTTCCCACGGAACAACGGTCGCCATCTGATCCAGAAACACCTCGCGCCGCGTCCGTTTACGCGGACGAGACATACCAAGCCCTGAAAAACGACCCTGCATCACCAAGCCCTCCGTCCGGGCATCGAATCACACCATCGCCGTCGTCGCAAGTCCGACTTGTTCAGAGCTTCCCTAAATCCTTCAGCAATTTCGGATGCGCTGGCTTTTTAAAGCATCCGGCGGATTGGAGAGGGCCGACGGTTTTGGATCATTCATCGTATATCCTGGTTCACGCTCTGATTTCTAACAGGAGGCAGATCACCTCCACTTACCTCCTTGGTGGCGCCACACCCGAAAGCCAATGTGAGATAGCCGACCGGACAGGCGGATCAGCGAGAACACTGCATATCGAAGCCCAAGCCCGGAACGCCCCAGCGTGCGGGCACCCACCAGCAACACCTTTGCAGCGACAATCCACACGCCGGCCGGCAGCGCCAGCTCCCACCAGCGCAGAGGACGGCGAACGCGCCGAGCCCGCGAGTGCCTCTTGGCTGAATGAGGCGGGTCGCTGGTCGTCACTTAAACATGGCTCATTCCTGCCAGATTGTCTGCAATGACAAAGCTGATCGCAGCCTAGCACGGAATTGCAGGCGATGGTGTCGATCCGACAATCATGAAAGAGAGGGTCATGGGGGCCGAGTGTCACCATTCTTCAAAAGCATGCCTCCGCCTTTTGGCTGGCGGGGGCGCGATTGCGCTAACGGCCGCGCTGAACCTTGTCCTTACGAACAATCTCACCCTTGGCCCACGTTGGCTGGTGCCGGCTTTCGAAATCGCGCTGCTCGTGCCGCTTTCCATCGCAACGGCATGGACGTAGGGAACGCATTCGACAGGCCACGACTCATCATCACAGGACCTGATCGTCCGTCACCGCCGCTTTGTTCGACGCTTCGCCTTGTTGCTCACAGCTTTGGTCACTGTCACGAATTTTCAGGCGCTCGCGGCGGTTGTCCACGCCCTGCTTGTTCTCGATGGTCCAAAAGGAGCTACCGGGCAGTCTTTGCTGCTGGACGCGCTGAACATCTGGTCACAAACATCGTTGTCTTCGCCCAATGGTTCTGGAATCTCGACACGGTGATGAACCCGCCATGCGCGGTCTTGATACCGCGCGCGCCGCGGACTTCCTCTTTCCTCAGATGATCGCCGGAAAAATCGTCGGGACCGAGCAACGGACCCCTGGATTAATCGACTAATTCTATGTTTCATTTACGAACACGACCGCTTTCTCCCCCACCGATACGATGCCGTTAAGCGCTCGAAGCAAAATGCTCATGATGGTCGAAGCTGGCGCTTCACTCCTTACGGTGGGTCTCGTCGCTGCCCGTGCCGTGAATGTGCTGGCGTAGCGGTGGCTAAGAAAGAATGACGGTGACGAAGCCCAAGGCATCCCTGAGGCTGCAGCAGTGGGGATATGCGTTCGAAGCGACGCAAGGATCGGCTCCTGCTAGAAGCGCTCGTCTATCAATGTTTGGAGGGTCTTGATGAGCGTTGTTGCCGCTTCCCTGTATCGCCATGGCCAGCGGGTCCGGTCTGTTTCGATCGACGAGCCGACATTCTGTTCGGACGACAAGGCCGAGTTCGTCTGGATCGGCCTGCTGGAGCCATCCGAGGAGGAGCTTCGGAAGCTACAGGAGCATTACGGACTTCACCCGCTTGCGGTCGAGGATGCCCTGAAAGCCCACCAGCATCCAAAGGTCGATGTCTATGGCGATCAGTTGTTCGTGGTCGCGCTGACCGCCCGGCTTGAGGATCAGGTTATCGCCTACGGCGAAACCGCGATATTCGTGGGTCCCAGTCATGTCATCACCGTGCGGCATGGATCGGCACGCTCGCACAGCACGCTGCGCGGCCAGCTTGAGGCGGCACCCTCACTACTCGCGCATGGTGTCGACTACGTTCTGCACGCCATCATAGACTTCATCGTCGATGGCTATCTGCCGATCGGGGAAGCCATCGAGGAGCACGTGGTCGCCATGGAGCAGCGGGCCCTGGACGCTTTCCTGGCCCGCGCCGAAATCAGCCGCATCTTCAACCTGAGGCGTGAGTTGATGCGATTCCAGCGGGTCCTCGGCCCCATGGGTGAGGTGGCGAACAAGCTCACCCACGATGACATGCCCTGCATCGACCGGGATGTGATCCCGTATTTCCGGGATGTGCTCGACCATATCCACCGGGTCGAAACCACGGTCGGCGGTCTTCGCGAAGTGCTTTCATCGGTATTCGAGGTCAGCAACCTGCTCGAACAGCAGCGCACCGGCGCGAGCACCCGGCAGCTCGCGGCTTGGGCAGCCATTCTGGCCGTGCCCACCGCCATCGCAGGCATCTACGGCATGAACTTCGAGAACATGCCCGAGCTGAAAACCGAATACGGCTATTTCGTCGTGCTCGCGGTGGTCGTGACCGTGTGCAGCGCGCTTTATATCCGCTTCAAGCGCGCGGGGTGGATCTAGTCGCTGCATGAATCGCCGACTGAAATGTGCGACGCGGCGCATCATCGGCCAGGATATGATAGCGGACGCTAAAGCGCTTACCGGCGGTGGGAGCCATGCCCCGATCTGGTATGGCCACCGGAAAAGCCGTGCCCGCCGCCGAAGTGAGAGCCGAACCCCAGACCGATCCCGAACGAGCCATAATAAGGGCGTCCGTAGTCGCCACCGTAGCCAGGGTAATAGGATCGGCTATATCGATACCCCGCGTCCG
>CAISGR010000019.1 GCA_903884945.1 uncultured bacterium | reverse complement strand
CCTTCCTGCATGTGCAGCACATGCTGGGGGAATGCATCGGCTATGTCGAGCATCTCAAGAGCGGATTGGCACGCGCCGAGGTCGAGGCGGAGCGAACCGCGAGCGGTACGCTCCGGCCTGCGCTCGCGCCGCTCCAGACGCTGCGGACGATGCTGCCGCAAGCCTATCCGCGCGTGATCGAAATCCTCCAGACGATCGGCGCCGGCGGGTTCATGCTGATGCCGTCGGGCGCCGATCTGGCGGCGGAGGAGATCGCCGGAGATACCGCGACCTATTATGCCGGCGCGCAGCTGCCGTCGATCGATCGGGTGAAGCTGTTCAAGCTCGCCTGGGATCTGGCCGGCGAGGCGTTTGGCCAGCGGCTCGTCCAGTATGAGCGCTATTATGCAGGCGATCCCGTCCGCAACATCGCCGGCACCTATCTGGCGGTTGACGACACCGATTACCGGCGGTTGGTGGATGCGGCTCTGGCGCTGGCAGGGGAGCCGCAACCCGCAGGGGCCGCGCCAGGATCGGGGGCGTGAACGGCCGGTCCGAGGGGCAGGCTTCACCCTGCGTTAGCGCGGATTCGTTCCGCGGCGCGATGGCGTGCCTGGCCAGTGGTGTGACCGTGATCTCCACTCGGGACGCGCAGGGCGCGCCCCACGGCGTCACCGTCAGTTCGTTCGTTTCGCTGTCACTCGATCCGCCGCTGGTGCAGTGGAGCCTGCGTCGAACGGCGCCCTCTTATGCGGTTTTCAGCAAGGCGCGCCACTTCGCGGCCAACATCCTGGCCGCTGACCAGGAGGAAGTGTCCCGGCGATTCTGCGCTCCGGTCGATCGCTTCGCTGCGCTCCGTGCGGCGACCGGCATGGCAGACATACCCCTGTTGCCGGGTGCGCTCGCATGGATCGAATGCGAGAGGGTCGACGAGTTTCCCGGCGGTGATCACGCGATCTTTCTGGGCCGCGTAATGCACGCGCGCCACCACGACAGGCCGCCGCTCGTCCACTGGCGAGGTGGCTATCACAACATCGCCTGACCCCCGCAGCAACGATAACAGGATACGCCAATGGAAACGCCGTACCACAGCATCTGGACCGATCTCGGTCCCACCGAGTTCCGCCAGGGCTTCATCGACGCCGGCGGTGTCCGAACGCGGTTCATCAGCGCCGGCGACAGCGACAAGCCGCTGCTGCTGCTGCTCCATGGCACCGGCGGCCATGCGGAAGCCTATGTGCGCAACTTCGCCGCGCATGCGGAGCACTTCTGGACCGTGGCGATCGACAGCGTTGGGCATGGCTGGAGCGACAAGCCGACCGGCGGTTATGAAATTTGCGATTACGCGAGGCACGTGCTGGCAGCGATGAAAGCGCTCGGGCGCGAGCGGGCGCACGTCTCGGGCGAATCGCTCGGAGGCTGGATCGCGACTTATCTTGCGGTGAACCACCCGGATGCGGTGGACCGGGTCGTGCTCAATACCGCGGGCGGCTGGACCGCGCACACGGAGGTGATGGAGCGGATCAGGCGCTTGTCGATGCGGGCGGTGGAGCATCCCGATCCTGCGATGATTCGCGAGCGCCTCGAGATGCTGATGCACGACAAGACCAAGGTCACCGACGATCTCGTCGAGGTGCGCCGGCGCATCTACAGCCAGCCGGGTTTCGCAGCTGTGATGCGCGAGATCCTGTGCCTTCAGGACATGGAGATCCGGCGGCGCAATATGGTCGCGCCCGAACAATATGCGTCGATCAAGGCGCCAACGCTGGTGTTGTGGACCTCGCATGATCCCACCGCGACCGCAGTCGAAGGCAAGCAGATCGCCGACATGATTCCGGGCAGCCAGTTCGCCGTGATGAACGAGTGTGGGCACTGGCCGCAATATGAGGATGCGGACACGTTCAACCGTATCCACCTGGCGTTCCTGCTCGGTCGCGACGCCGGCGTCGGGGGAGAATAGCGATGCCGTTCGCCCTCGCCTGTGCCTCGCACTCCCCCGTCATGCTCAACCCGGAACTCGCGGACGATGCCACTTGCATGGCGGTGAAGGCGTCTTTCGACCGGATGGCCAACTTCGTCGAAGACTTTGCCCCCGATCACATCATCCAGTTCGCGCCTGACCATTTTCACGGTTTCAACTACGGTCTGATGCCGAGCTTCTGCGTTGGGACGGCTGCGCGTTCCTATGGTGACTGGGCAACGTCAGACGAACCGCTGAAGGTCGATGAAGTGTTCGCGCTGCAGGTGCTCGACGCGGTACGTGCAGGAGACGTGGACGCAGCGCTTTCCTACGCGATGGTGGTTGATCACGGCTTCGTGCAGATGTGGGAACTGATGTTCGGCCGGGCGGACCGCTATCCCGTTGTGCCGATCTTCGTGAACTGCGCCGCCCCGCCGCTGCCGACCTATCGCCGCGCGCATCTGCTGGGTGAAGCGGTAGGACGTTTCGCGCGACGCTGCAGCCTGCGCATCCTGTTCGCCGCATCGGGCGGGCTGTCCCACGACCCCTTGGTGCCCCAGATCGCTGGCGCGAGCCCGGAAGTGCGGGCCCGCCTGACCGGGGCGGCAGCGCTGACCCGTGACGAGCAGCGAGCACGGGAAACTAAGGTTCTTGCCGTCGCAGCGGACGCCGCGCGCGGGGAGGGGCCGGTACGGCCGCTCAATCCGGCCTGGGACGCTTGTGTCCTGGAAATGATCGCGGCGCAGGACTGGGAGGCTCTCGACGCCTTGGATACCGCGGCGGTCGACGCGGTCGCGGGTTCGGGAGCCAACGAACTCTTGGCATGGGTCGCCGCGTCCGCAGCGATGGGAGCAACGGGTCAATACCGTGTCGCACAGAAAGAATATCGGCCGGCGCCGGGATGGATCTCTGGTGTCGCGCACCTCACCGCCACGGGCGAGCAAACATAAGCATTGACAAGAATGGACCATAAACATACGCCGCCGTATTGACACGCGGGAAGTCCGCCGGATGAGCTGCGCGTATCTTGGTGTTGCCCAACGAGGCAAGGGGAGAGGAATATGGGAATGCAGGTTCTGAAGCGGCCGTTCGCATTATTTTGCGCGGTGAGTTTCCCGGCGATCGCGCAGGCGCAAGCGGTCG
This sequence comes from uncultured bacterium, assembly GCA_903884945.1. GTDB lineage: Bacteria > Pseudomonadota > Alphaproteobacteria > Sphingomonadales > Sphingomonadaceae > Sphingomonas. The sequence continues at coordinate 16,519 of CAISGR010000019.1, read as the reverse complement.
CGCCAGTTCCTTCCGCTGCGGCCACGCCGCAGGACACGCCAGCGGCTCCCGCCGCGACCCCGCCCGATAACAGCGGCATTGCCGACATCGTGGTCACCGCTACGCGCCGTGAAGAACGGCTTCAAAACATTCCAGTGACGGTGACGGCGATCGGTGGCGATGCACTCGAAAATACGGGCGTGCGCGAGGTCCGCAGCCTTACCCAGATCATTCCGGCATTCAACGGCGGTCGTAACCAGAACGTGATGCAGCCGAGCATTCGCGGAGTCGGTTCGGCAGGGAATTCTACCGGGGACGAGAGTAATGTCGCGATCTACGTCGATGGCGTCTATCAGGCGGACCCATATTCGACGCAGATCGACCTCGTCCAGGTCGAGCGGGTCGAGGTGTTGCGCGGCCCGCAGGGCACCGTGTTCGGCCGCAATGCCACTGGCGGGCTGGTCAACGTCATCACGCCGGATCCCAGTTTCACGACGAGTGGCCGGATCGCCGCGCGCTACGGTCGCTCCCGAGAAGAGGCGAATGACGTCGATGTTCGCGGTTATGTGACCGGAGGGCTTGGCAAAACAGTCGCAGCCGATCTTGCGGTGTTATACCGCAAGAGCGACGGTTACATCAGTGACCTCAACACCGGTGGAACGTTGGGCGCTGCGCGGACGATTTCGCTACGCAGCAAGCTAATGTTCGAACCCAGCGATTCGGCAAAAATCATCCTGACCGCGGCGTATGTCGATTCGAAAGATCAGGTGGCGTCGCAGCAGCCGTTCCGGGGAAACACCGCCGGTGCGCCATTTCCGGGAGTGATTATTCCTGACCAGGCTTGGGAGGCATCGCTCAATGGGCGCGGGAGATCCGACTACAACCGGTTCGATCTGTCGCTGCGCACGCAGTTCGATCTGGGCGGCGTGAACCTGGAGACTACCGGCGCCTTCATGACGACGCGTGTCAATCAATACGCCGATTCGGACGCCTCGAACATTCTGCTGGGCTATACTGACATGCGGGTCCGGCCCAAGACGTATAGCCAGGAGGTGCGGCTGCTTTCCACCGGTGTCGGGCGGTTCAAATGGATCCTCGGAGCCTATGCGTTTCGCCTGACCGGCGAACAGCCGGTGTTCATCTACAGCGCGGTATCTCCCACTGCGGTGCCGAGCCAAACACTACTTGAGCCGAAGGTCACGACAACCTCCTTTGCGGGCTTTGCGGAGGGCACTTACGAGATCGTCGATTCGCTCTTTCTGACCGGCGGTGTGCGCTACACGACCGAGAAACGGACATTCGAGCAATCGGTCAATGGCACACCGCTGCCGTTCGGCACCGCCCGCAAATCATTTAACAAATTTACCTATCGCGCTGCGCTGCGATATAATTTTGCCGATCACGCCAATGTGTACGCAAGCTACGGCACCGGCTTCAAGAGCGGGGTGTTCAACACTTTCGGCACGTCGCCGATCGCGGTGAATCCGGAGTCGATCAAGGCGGCCGAAATCGGGTTGAAGGTCGACCCCGCGTCATGGCTCAGGACCAACCTTTCGGCCTATCGCTATGACTATAGCGACCTGCAGGTGACGGCGCGTTCGGCCAGCAATGCTTTCATTTTGCAGAATGCGGCGACGGCGAAGATCTACGGCGGGGAGCTGGAAGTCACCGTTGTCCCCATACGCGACCTCAACCTCCGCGCGTCCGCGGTCTACACACATGCCGAGTATGACAAGTTTCCGCAGGCCCAGGTCTTCATCCCCAAGTCAACCGGCGGCAATATCGTTAGCTCCGCAGATGTTTCTGGCAAATGGATGATCCGCACGCCGCGCTATACCTTCAATCTGGGCGGCACGTATGGCGTCGACATCGGCAAAAGCCGCCTCACCGCGAGCGCGAACCTGTTCCACAGCGGCAAGGTCTATTACGACTTCCTTAATTCGCTGGTGCAGAATTCCTATACGATGCTGTCCGGGGAGATCGGCTTGCGCCTTCCCGGCGAGAAGATCAGCTTCAATTTGTTTGCCAGCAATCTGACGAACGCGAAGGTGGCGCAGCAAATCTCCCCGGGTCCGCTTGGCACCTATATCATCTACGAACGTCCGCGGCGCGTCGGCATCGGTGCGGAAATCCGCTTCTAGGTAGCGGGGACCGACGAGGCCGGCATGACCATGATCGGAACGATCGCTATAGTCGGCGCCAATCTTGCCGGCGCTCAGGCGGCGGCCGCCGTCCGCTCCGGCGGGTTCGAGGGGCGCGTCGTCCTGATCGGCGAGGAGCCGTGGCGGCCCTATCAACGGCCGATGCTGTCCAAAGAATGGTTGCGGTCGGACACGGTGCCGGCGGGGTTCGAGCTTCGAGACGAGCGGTGGTACGACGACAATCAGATCGACCTGATACTCGGGACGAGGGTCGAGGCGCTGGACCGTGCCGGGGGCCAACTGCGGCTGGCCGACAGCCGCTGCATCCCGGCAGATCGGGTCCTGCTGGCCACCGGCGCGCGGGCGCGCAGGCTCAATCTTCCGGGCGCGGATGCGGCTAACGTGCATCACCTCAGGACCCGCGCCGATGCGGACGACCTGCGCGCGGCGCTTCGGCCGGGGGCCGCGATCGTCGTGGTGGGGATGGGCGTGATCGGCGCGGAGGTCGCGGCGAGTGCCGTCCAGGCCGGATGTCGGGTCACCGCCGTGGAACCGGGCGGCGCGGCCATGCTGCGCACGCTGGGTGGCCGTTTCGGAGGGTGGTTATCGGAACTCCACAGGGCGCGGGGCGTGACCGCGCATTACGGAGTGGGCGTCTCTGCGCTGGAGCGGGAAGGCGGTACGGTACGCACCGTGATCCTGACCAACGGCGTGCGGCTGGAATCGGACGCCGTGGTGGTGGGCATCGGCGTCGATCCCAACGTCGAACTCGCGGCGGCCGCAGGCCTCCGTGTGGCCAACGGGATCGTGGTCGATGCGCAGGGCCGGACGAGCGATCCCCATGTCTGGGCAGCGGGCGACGTGAGCAACCAGCCCGGCTTCTTCGGCACGCGGGTCAGGCTGGAGACCTTTCAGAACGCGGCTGGGCAGGCGGACGTCGCGGCCGCTGCAATATTGGGTGGCGCTGGCGGCTATGTTCAGCCCTGCTGGTTCTGGTCCGACCAGTACGATTTCAACATCCAGGTCGCTGGACGCATCGACGACAGCTTGAGGCTGATATTGCGCGGCGACTTGGAGGGCGACAGCTTTACTGCCCTCTTTCTCTCGGATAAAATTGTAGAAGGTGTTCTTACCGTCAACCGGGGCGCGGACATGGCGGTTGGCCGACGGCTAGTTGGCAGGCGCGCGGTCGTCAACCTTGCCGCCGCGGGTGACGTGCAGGTTCCGCTCCGGAGCCTGATTTAACAGGTCGCTATTTAGCCCCTGTGGAGGTGCCTTCCGCCCAAGTGCGAAGTCGACATAAGCTAAGAAGTCAGCAACCTGGGCACCTCCATTTACTTCTCGCCAAACGGCTGCGGGCATGATTCATTGCTGACGAGGATCGGGAGCATGGCATGCGGCAATCGGGACTTTTTGGCTTATCGGAGCATTTGAATCGGCTATCAGCGAATGGCGATCCGCTGGAGGAATTGAACGGGCTCATCGACTTTGAGATATTTCGCCCCGCTTTGGTAACGGCACTGTCCTACGGGGATGGCTCGCGGGGTGGTGGCAGGCCACCGTATGACGCGGTCCCGATGTTCAAAGTGTTGATCCTCGCGGCGCAGAACAACGTGAGCGACGCGCGCATGGAATATCTGATCCGCGACCGTTTGAGCTGGCTGCGTTTTCTTGGTTTCGATCTCGCCGCAGCGACGCCGGATGCCAACACAATCCGCATGTTCCGCGAGCGGCTGACCCATGCCGGGGCCATGGACCCGCTGTTTGCTGCCTTCGACCTGGAGCTCAAGACTCGCGGCTATCTTGTCGTCCGTGAAGAATGCGGTTTTGTGGAGTTCGCGCTGTCGCTGGAGAAAGTGTGGTTTTAAAATTCCCCGGTTTGATAGCGTGGCGCTTCAGGCGACGATTCTTGTTGGCAGGATGGCTGAGAACAGCGCCGTGATCAGCGCATGCCAAAAGGTAGTCAGCCATGCGATGAGCAGGCGCATGTTATGTCCGGCGGCGACCAGGATAGCGTTGATGGCGTCGCCGGTCGCGCCGGCCAGGTGATTGCGCTCGAGCAGTCCATCGCTCTTAGTATGGCCAATGATCGGCTCGACGGCATTGCGCCGACGCTGCTCCCGCTTGATTGTCGGTGACGCGATGCCACGTAATTGCTCACGGGGGTGGCAAAAAGGGGGTTGCGGCGAGACTCGGAATATGAGTCAAGATGCTCATGGAGCCGCCCTTTGGTTATCGCCTGACGGAAGCTGAGAAGGATGCGCTGCTGCTGGAGCAGGCGGCGGTGATCGAGCGCATGGCGGTTCGGATTTCGGAGCTTGAGGCGGCACTCAAAGGCAAGCCGAAGAAGACATCCTCGAACTCGCACACGCCGCCGTCTCAGGATGGTCCCGAGCGGCCGAACCGGAAGCGCAGCCCGATCCGACCGAAGCGGCCTCGCCCGTCACGGCCCGGTGTGTCCCGCCCGCTGAGCGAGAAGCCCGACAAGACGGAGCGGCGGATGGTTGGGGCCTGTCCGCATTGCGGGACGGACGTTTCGGGCGCGGTGCAGCGCTGCCGGCACCGTTATGATCATATCGATTTGCCGGCGATCCGGCCGGTGGTGACGCGGGTCGAACTGCTCGGTGGTCGCTGCAGCGACTGCGGGCGTCGCTACCGGGCCGAGGCGCCCGAGGGGATGGCGCCGGGCACGCCGTTCGGGCCGGGCATCCGTTCGCTGCTGCTCTATCTTCATCACAGCCATCATGTGAGCTTCGAGCGGCTGTCGCGGATGATGGCCGAGTTGTTCGGCCTGAGCATTTCCGAGGGCGCCATCGCCAATGGTTTTCGCCGGGCCGGGGCCGCGCTGACGACGGCCCGCGCGGCGATCAAGGACAAGCTGCTGGCCGCGCGGATGATCGCTTCGGACGAAACCACGACCCGGATCGACGGCGTCACCCACTGGCAATGGGTGTTCCTGTCCGACCAGGCGGTGCTCCACGAGATCGCGCCGCGCCGGGCGCGAAGCGTCGCCGAGGAGGTGTTGGGCGACTATCGGCCCGAAGTCTGGGTCTCGGATCGCTATGCCGGCCAGCAGGAACTCGGGCAGCGACACCAGGTCTGCCTCGCTCATGTGCTGCGCGATGTCCAATATGCCATCGACTGCGGCGATACTGTGATCGCTCCCAAGATCCGCGACCATCTGCGATGGGCGATCCGCGTCGGCAAGCGACGATCCGAATTGAAGGACAGCACGCTCACCGCCTATGCCGGAAAGGCTGACCGCAAACTCGACGCGCTCGTCGCTGTGCCCGCCGCACATCCCGCCAGCCGCAAACTGCAACGCCAGATCAAGGCGTGGCGCACCAAGTTCTTCGTCTTCCTCGCCGACCGCGACGTGCCGCCCACCAACAACATCTCTGAACGGGAGATCAGGCCCTCCGTCGTCTTCCGAAAGGTGACCAACGGCTTCCGATCAGACTGGGGGCTCAGATCCATGCCGGATACCGCTCCGTCACCGGTACCGCTCGCCTCCACGGACAGCCGCACTGGAACGCCATCCGCGATCTCGTCGATGGAAACTTCGCCATCGCCTGATAATGCTCATCGCCACCCCCGTGAGCAATTACGATGCCACGGCTGTGGGCGATGTAAACCTGAGCTTTGCCTTAATGTTTGTGGCCCCGATAGCCTCGATCGACATAGGCGCGCTCAACAGCCACCCCGGTGAGGCGCTCGATTTGCGTGATCTGGCCGGTGAGCGTGTGACCATCATAGGGGCTGCCGGGCAGTGCCTGCATGCCGACAATGAACCGGCCGCCGGCGGACCGCGCGTTGGTGACGGCGATCGAGGTCTTCACGCCGAACTCATAGCGTGTCCTGGCTTTTCCCTTGGCGATGCATTCGACCTCCGGCGCGTGCAGGGCGTAGAGCTTGTCGGTGTCGCCTGCCTTCTGTGTCAGAATCCTGGCGATCCGCTCACGTGGCACCGCAAAGGCAGCTTCCAGCGTATTATGGCCGGCGATCTTGCGGCCGATGTCGCGATCGAGGCGACCCACCCAGCCAGGTCCGCATCTTGCGCACCCAGCGCATCGCTTGTTTGTGGCCGCGACCATGGATGAGCCGGGATACGTCACGCTTGGCGCGGCGTCCCACCCGAAGGAATGACTGGCGCAGTGGGATGCCGTGCTTCTTGGCGAGCCGATTGAGCAGTTCGATGCCGCGCATCAGCAGGTGGCTGTCGGTCGGATAGGCAACAGCCTTGGTCTGTACCGTCGTATCGAGCGTCACGCATTCAAAAGCCTGCGGTGTCACCGCGTTCGTGCGTATCGCAACGTCCAGCGTCTGCGCCAACAGCAACTCCAGCTTCTCCGGCCCGATCCGCCCGCGCGTCATCGATGAGCGATCCAGCGGCAGTTTGTGCTGAAAATACTGTTCGCCGCAGAAGTATTGGTAATAGGGGTTCTCGACTGCCGTTTGCACACCGCCTCGTCGAACAGGCCTTCCATGTGCTTCAAGAGATGCAGCCCGGCCAACAGTCGCGTGGGCAAGCCTGGCCGGCCCTTCTGCGTGTAGAACCGGCCAAACCCCTCGTCAAACTGCGACCAGTCAATCAGCTGCGCCGCCTTCACCAGCGGATGTTCCATGTCGATCATGTTTGTCAGCTGCATCCGAAACAGCTCGTCGTCGCGCAGCTTCGGCTTCTTCAGCGCCATTGCAAATACCCTCGTCATCTGGTCTGCGATGATAGAATCACAAAGCGTGCGCTCTCGAGGGGAATATCCTGCGCGCGCGCCCAAGCAAATTCGCAAGCTTTTCGGCCCAAATCTTCAGAACCTTGCGATTTGCATTACTTCATTCACGGCAAAACTCGCGCCTATCCGCGGGCTTCAGAATTCTTCACGGGCGACTATCTTGCCATGGGTGGGCAGATCGTGGATGCCACGCTGGTGGCCGCGCCCAAGCAGCGGAACACCGACGCCGAAAAGGCAGCAATCAAGGAAGGCAAGACTGCCGCCGAGATCTGGCCGGACGAACCTGCCCGAGCAGCGCAAAAGGATGTAGACGCGCGCTGGACGCTCAAGTTCGGCAAGGGCCGCCCGGCAGCTAACGGAAAGCCGCAGATCGACATCGCGATTCCCAGCTTTGGCTACAAAAGCAGCATCTCGATCTGCCGGGCCTTCGGCTTCATCCGCAAGGGCAAGGTCACCGATGGCGCGAAGTTCGATGGGCGCGCTGCGTGATGTAGTGACAAACGACAACACGGCTTCAGATGTCTGGGCCGACACGGCGTATCGCAGCCAGTCCAACGAGAAGTGGCTCAAAGCGCAGGGTCGGGTCAGCCGGGTCCATCGCCGCAAGCCCAGGGGCAAGCCGATGCCGGATCATATCCGGCGCGGGAATGCTACAAAGTCCAAGGTCCGCGCGCGGGTCGAGCATGTCTTTGCACAGCAAAAAGCCAAGATGGGCATGCTGATCCGCACCATCGGCATCAAGCGCGCCGAGGCCAAAATCACGCTCGTCAATTTGGCGTACAACATGAACCGCCTGATCTTCCACGAACGGCGAGCGGCCATGGGATAGGTGTGCCTGGAAAACGGGGACTATGGCCAAGGGCAGAAGAAGATCGGCCAAATCGCGTACCAAAAGCCGAAATCCGCGACCAATCAGCCGAAAGACGTCAAAATGCTGTCAAATCGCGAGGTTGATGGAGGTGCCCACCTTCGCTTCGGCGCTTGATCGGGGTAGCTCTACCGTAAGACCGTATGTCCGGCTCGTTGTTAGGTAACCGTCCGATTGTTACCGCGGCTTATGTGCCTTGAAGCGCGAAGCGAGCTCGGGATCGTCGACAAAGTCATCGAGGAATTGGTGCCAGGCCTTGGTCGTGAGACGCGCCTCGCTTAGCATGTCCGTCAGTTCTTGCACGCCGTGATCGGTCAGCGCGGTGATGGCCTCCTCCGGACCGGTGTAGACGCTGACGATGGCGCCATAGGTGAGGTTGTCGTCGTTTGAAATGATGGCCTCCAGCAACTCCACGTTCTCGTCGAGTATCCTGGCGACATAGTCGAGGGTGAGGAAGGAGGTGACGGCGGCCATCAGGCGGCCAGTGCTTGCGGGACGGTGCGCGGCACCCAGTTCCAGGGTAACAGCTCGCCGATCCTGTTGATCTTGTGATCGTGGATGCGATTGAGCAGGTCGGTGATGTAGGCTTGTGGATCGAGGCCGTTCATTTTGGCGCTTTCGATCAGCGTCATGGCGCTGGCAAGGGTTTCGGCGCCTGTTTCGGAGCCGGCGAATAGCCAGTTCTTACGATTATGGAAAGGTATGCATAAGCGCAATTATGCGAAGCGCCGGATTATGCGCAGGTGCCGACGGCGGGTTGTGCCCAGTCCGCCATTTTTCGCCGCACATGTTGCAGCATGACTAACTTCAGCTGCACATAATACGCCTTCCTCTCCACCCACCATCTGGAGAGGAGCCTTTCATGAAGTCTGATCTATTGCAGCCGGGACCGCGTCGCTGGCTGGCGAACAGTGTCTTTGCGTCCGTGGAGGAGGAGTATGTCTCCTATCTTCGAGCGGGCCGATATCATCCGAACACAGTGCGAGTATATTTTGCTTGCGTCGCGCATTTCGGGAAGTGGGCGACCGAGGAAGGCTTGGACATCGCGCTGATCGATGAGGCGGCGCAACGACGGTTCCTGGATACCCATGTGCCATCTTGCGATTGCCCTTACCCGGTTCGCAAGCTGCGCCACGAGTTGCGCGTCGCTATCCGGCACCTTCTGCACGTGCTTCGTGCCCAAAGGCGGATTCCGGCGATCGAACAGAGGGGCCGGCTCGACGGTGAACTGGCAGCATTCGATCGTTACATGCGCGATGTCGGTGGTCTGGCGGACACGACGCGGCGGCAGCGGATCCATATCATTCGCCGGCTGCTCCTCGAGCGGTTCGGTGATGGCGAGATTGATCCTGAGAAGCTCGACCCGGCAGTCGTCCGGCGTTTTGTCCTCGGTGAAGGCCGTTGTTGGAGTGCTGGCGCCGTGCGTGTCGCCGGCGGCACAGTCGGTTGTTATTTCAAGTTTCGCAAGATGTTGGGTGATGATATCGGCCGACTCCTGCGGGCGATTCCGCGGGCCGCGCATTGGCGCCTAGCAGAGTTGCCCGACGTGCTATCGCCAAACGAGATTGACGCGGTTCTCGCATCATTCGACGATCATTTACCCTCACGGCGGCGCGCTTACGCGATGGTGAGATGCGTCACCGATCTCGGGCTCCGGTGTTCCGAAGTCGTAAAGCTTCGCCTCGACGACCTCGACTGGCGCAACGGGATCATTCGTATAGCCAGGACCAAGACGCATTTCACCGACAGCCTTCCATTGCCGACTGCCACCGGCGACGCCATCGCAGACTATTTGCGCCATGAGCGACCGAAGACCAGCAACCGTGCGATCTTCGTGCGCCATGTCGCGCCGTATGACGTCCCGATCAGGGCAGGCGTCGCCAAGCATGCGGTGATCGCAGCTTTCGTACGATGCGGATTGGATCGAACTGATCCCCACGTCCTTCGTCACAGCATCGCGAGCCGCCTGCTCGCCGACGGCACGCCCATGAAGCACATCGCCGATGTCTTGCGTCACCGTAGCCTCGACACGTCGAAGATCTATACCAAGATCGATCTTCGCCGCCTGTCGGCCGTGGCCATGCCCTGGCCAGGGAGGGCGTGATGATGACGATCACCATGACAGCGCAGGTAGAGGCCTATCTTGCTGAACGTACGACGCTGGGATTTCTTGGCGCCGGGCCGAACGCTAGCCAGCTTCGTTCGTTCGCCAGATTCTTCGACGACTCTGGCCACCGGAGTTCTCTCACATCGGACCTCGCGATCGAGTGGGCGAAGGGGCATGCTCGCAGTCGCGAGCCGAGGGCGTGGGCTCGCCGGCTCGATACACTTCGGCCCTTCGCCGCCTACCTTCTGCGGGAAGATCCGGCCACGGAGTTCCCGCAGACTCAGATATTCGGCAAGTCCCATCGCCGAGCCACGCCCCATATCTATACGGAAGACGAGATCTTGGCGTTGCTCGCAGCGGCACGCCGTCTCGATCCGGAAGGCGGGCTTCGACCCGCTGCGTTCGAAGCCTTTTACGGATTGATCGCCGCAACCGGCTTGCGCGTTTCCGAAGCGATCAAGCTGCGGTGCGCCGATGTGGACCTTGGAAGTCGATGCCTGACGGTCCGGATGACGAAGTTCAACAAATCGCGGCATGTGCCTTTCCACGCCACCGTCGCCGTCGCACTCGCCGATTATCTTCGCATGCGGGATCATTTTCTACCGCGCGTGGCTGAGGACACATTTTTCGTCTCGACCCCATCACGGTCGCTAAAAAAGCGCGCAGTACATTGGACCTTCCAGAAGTTGCGCAACGAAGCGGGCATCGTTGCCCGGGGTGCCTATCGCGACGTTCGTATCCATGACCTCAGGCACACGTTCATCTGCAGACGCATCCAACGGTGGCAAGCCGAAGGTGCTGATATCGACAATGCTATCGCGGCGCTCTCGACTTACGTTGGCCATGCAAAGGTATCGGACACCTATTGGTATTTGACCGGCATCCCGGATTTGATGGCCACCGCAGGCAACCGTTTTGAACACTTCGCTTTCGGGGAGGCAGCTCATGGCTGAGCTTACTCCCCCGACATTGCCGACGCTCGTCCAGCGCTTCTTTCTGGATCATCTCGGCGAGCAGCGTGCGGTCAGCGCTCAGACCGTAGCGGCATACCGGGATACCTTGCGCCTGCTCCTCAACTACGCGGCGGCAGCACTCCGTCGAACGCCCAGCGCCATCACTTTGCCCGATCTCGACGCGCCGTTGTTGCTCGCCTTCCTGGACCATCTCGAGAAGGATCGAGGCAACAGCGTTCGAAGCCGCAACGCACGTCTCGCCGCGATCAGGACGTTCCTTAAATATGCATCGCATCACGACCTTGCGTCGCTGGCGACGATCGAACGGGCGCTGGCGATCCCGCTCAAGCGGTTCGATCGATCAATGGTCGGGTTTTTGTCACGGCCCGAGATCAGCGCCATTCTCGAAGCACCTGACCGGCTTAGCTGGGCCGGACAACGCGACCGCGCCTTGTTCAGCATGATGTACAACACGGGCGCCCGCGTTTCCGAGATGATCGGCATGCGGTGCCGGGACGTTGTCCTTGAAGGACAGCCCGCCGCGCATCTGCGTGGCAAGGGCCGCAAAGAACGCAGTGTGCCGCTCTGGCGCCCAACTGCCGCGCTGATCAGGTCCTGGCGCCGCCAGATCGGCGATCCCTCGGGGGATAGTATCTTGTTTCCGAACCGAAGTGGCGGCCGCATGACCCGCTCGAACGTCACCCAGCGCTTGAACCTTGCCGTTGCGACTGCAGGTCGCAAGAATCCGGGGCTCCTTGACCGCCCAGTCACACCCCATACGGTTCGACACACAACGGCGATGCACCTGCTTCAATCGGGCGTCGACATCACCGTCATCGCCCTGTGGCTCGGTCATGAGGATACGGCAACGACGCATATGTACGTCGAAGCCGATCTCGCGATGAAGGAACAGGCTCTGATGAAGCTGCAACCAAGCGCCGCCGCGCCGGGGCGCTTCCGAGCCTCCGACAATCTGATGAGCTTCCTGCAGTCGTTGTGATTATGTGAAGTTTATGGCGGCGGGTCTGGTGCAACAACTGGACCCGCCGTCGGCACCTGCGCATAATCCGGCGCTTCGCATAATTCTTGCCCAGGCATATGGGCCGGACAGCCCGCTCGGCAGCGTTGTTGTCGATGGCGACGCGTCCATCGTCGAGAAACAAGCTGAAGGCGTGCCAGCGCCCCAGAGCGTAGCGAAAGGCTTTCGCCAGGTCTCCCTTGGTCGAGATACGGGTGAGTTGCTTCTCGGCCCAGCTATGCAGAGCCTCGAGCTTGGGTCGGCTCAGCTCCTGGCGTACTGCACGGCGGATATCGGCAGGCTTGCCCGCGATCTCGCGCTCAATGTCGTAGAGTTGCCCGATACGCTCGAGCGCCTCGTGCGCGATCTCGGATTTTTGTGACGTCCAGATGTCATGAAAATCGCGTCGCCAGTGCGCAAAGCAGGCCGCTTCCCGGAAGCGAGGCTCACCATCCGCGACGGGTTCGTAGAGCTTTGCATAGCCTTTGTAGGCGTCGGCTTGAAGGATACCGCTCGCGCTGCCCAGGTGGGCCAGCACGTGCTCGGCTTTCCAGTTGGGCGCATAGCGGTAGACGACCCCAGGCGGCGCGGTACCGGCCCAAGGCCGCTGATCACAGACATAGCCCCAGATCCGGCCTTGCATCACACCCTTGCCGATCCCCTTGGCGCGTCGTTCCGGAGCCAGCACGCGGATCGGTGTGTCGTCGGCGTGCAGGATGTCGCTGCCCAGGACCGAGGCCTCGATCCGGTCGATCACCGGCTGCAGGATCCGCATCGAGCGACCACACCAGTCGGCCAGCGTGCTGCGTGGGATGTCGGCACCCATGCGCGCGAGGATCTCGTTCTGCCGGTACAGCGGCAAATGGTCGTCAAACTTCGAGACCAGCACGTGAGCCAGGAGACTTCCTCCAGCCATGCTGCCGGGGATCGGTCGGCTCGGGGCTGGCGCCTGGATCATCTTCTCGAAGCAACGGCAGGACTTCTTCGGGCGGGCGACTTCGATGATCTGGAGCTTTGCCGTGATCATCTCGAGGATCTCGCTCACGTCTTCGCCGACGAGACGCAGCTCGCCGCCGCACTCCGGACAGGTGCTGCCGGGGTCAAGTTCGTGGCGTTGGCGGGGCGTATCCGCCGAGACGCGTGGGCGCCGAGATGGACGCGGCCCGGGGGTGGTGTCGGGAGAAGCGGCTGCGGCTTGCGCCACGGAATCGTCCTGGTCGCTTGTCACGAGGCCCTTTTGCGCGATCGAGACAAGCGCGTCTTCGAGAGCGAACTCGAGTTGCTCGATCTCGCGTTCGATCTTCTCGGAGGATTTGCCGAAAGCCTGCTTCCTGAGCTTGGCGATCTGCAACCGCAGTGCCTGGACGACCAGATCATGGGCGCGCAGCGTCGTCGTCAGCTTCGTGTTCTGGGCCTGCAACTGGGCGATCATCGCCTTGAGGAGGGCCGGGTCTTCGGGAAGATCTGATGCCGCGTTCAGCATGGCTTTTCCTACAGGAAAACGGCCGCAAAGCCTAGCAAAACAGCCGCTTTCGCAGAAGAAAACTTACCCCGCGTGTGTCGGCGGCGCACCCCAGTTGGGGCGCCTCCAGTCGATCCCTTCCCACAGCATCGCGAGTTGGGCCGATGTCAGTCGCGCCGCGCCGTCAGCCGCAGAGGGCCAGGGAAAACGGCCGCGCTCCAGGATCTTGTAATAGAGGCAAAATCCCTGACCATCCCAGTAAAGCAGCTTCAGCCTGTCGCCCCACTGCGATTCATAATGCGTCACTCCGTCAGATGCCGGGAAGGCGGACAACCTTATCATACTGATAATCTTCATAATGTTTCGGACGCCGGTCGATCACTTGTTGCACCCCTATCTGGACCGTTTCCAAAGACAGCGCCTCGACCGGCACCAGCCAGGGCGACCCCTTCATGATCTGCTTGCCGGGCAGGATACCCTTTTCCGCCAACGTCCGCGCCGATCCGAGGCAGATGCCGAGATGTTCCGCGGCCTTCGCCAGGCTCATGTATTTTCCGTCGCTCTTGATGGCGTCGTATTCGGGTAGCCCGAGCCGTTCACGCATGTCGCGAACCCGCACGGTGGTCCAGGTTTCGCCATCACTCGTTTTACACAACATGCGATTGAGCGAGACCGCGAGTTCCCGGTCTGGCCAGTGGCCGGCCAGCCTACGAAGCGCCTCGACCGCGGTCGGGATATTGTCTTTTGGATAACGCCCGGTCTTAACCCGGGCCACACGGACCTCGCTGTGGCGCCCGCCGACCCAGTGTATGAGGAACACGGCCTCGCGCGTTTGGTCGTCGAGCTCGAAGGTGATCTCCTTGACCAGTGCGTGGATCAGCCGCTGCTTCGTCCGCGTGTCGGCCGACGGCGCGTTCCAGACGGCTGGAAGGTCCTGAGCGAGCTGGAGGAGCAGCGCACGATCGATCTTCGGCCGAGCCGCCACAGCAGCCCTCTTTTCTTCGACGCGCTTCTCGAGCTCCAGGATGCGCTCGAGGGCGGCATTCCAACGCGCTTCGAGCTCGCGCGCGACATGCCGTTTCGCGGGATCAACCAGCTCATATCGCCGTGCGGCGAGCGAGGCCTCATAACGTGCACCCTCAAGGTCGCGCTCGTTTGCGGCGATGATGTCGTTGGTCGAGCGCACCACCTGGTCGGACGCGAAGATCGCCGCCTCAACCGCCCGGTCGGACACTGCATCGAGACAGGCCATCGCGATGGCCTTGTCGACACGCACACCACCGATGCCGATACAGAGGCCGGCGCCAACATGGCCGTCATCGCCGCGGCACTGGTAACGGTGGGCGTTGCCCTTCGCCATTCCGTAAAATACGCGCATCATTCGCCCGCATCGACCGCAACGCATCAGCCCGGTCAGCAACGCCCGACCCCCGCGCCCAGACTTGCGATCGCAGTTCTTCTTCATATGAGCATTTTCGAGCAGGAGGCGCTGATTTTCCTCGAAGTCCTGCCAACTGATGTAGCCTGGATGATGATCGTGGATGAGCGTCGACCATTCTTCTCGCGGCTTCTTGTAGCCACTGATCTTGCGCGACCGTCCATCGACCACCTTGGTGCGCTGGCCCACCCGCCCGAACGCATAGGCACCGGCGTAGAGCGGATTGTGAAGGATCTGCATCACGCCATGATAGGCGGGCGGTTTCCACTCCATTTTGCAGACGTCGACGTTTCGGCGCATCACCGGCATCTTGATGCCGGCTATCCGAAGCCAGAGGAACACCTGGCGCGCGCTGCCGAGCTCTCTGAACTTGGCGAGCACGAGTCGTACTGCTTCCTGGACATGCTCGTCAGGATCAAGCTCGATCGATCCGGCCTCGCTCCAGCACAGGCCGGGTGGCAGCGCGAACCGATACTCCCCCCGGCGCACCTTGGCGTCCCGTGCGGCGAGCCCCCGCTGACGGATCAAGCTGAGCTCGTATTCCGACATCGTCCCTTTCAACCCGAGCAGCAGGCGATCATTGATGAGGCGCGGATCATATGTGCCGTCTGGATCGATAACCAGCGTTCCGGCGAGCGCGCACAGATCAATCAGATGGTGCCAGTCCCGGCCGTTCCGGGCAAGACGCGACGCTTCGATGCAGTAGACAGCGCCGATGTCGCCCGTGCAGACCAGCCCGACCAGCTTTTCAAAGCCCGGCCGCTCCATGCTGCCCGACCCCGAACGGCCAAGGTCCTCGTCGATTACCGTGACCGACGCGAAGCCGGTAGCGGTCGCGGCGGCGGCGAGATCATATTGACGGCGCTGGCTCTCCAGATTGCCGGTTACCTGCGCCATCGTCGATTGGCGCACGTAGACGATAGCCGCCCGCGAGAGATGCTCAGGCGTGATCCTGGTGGTCATCCACGCCTCCCTTTGCTGTCGCACCGACCGCCTCCAGCAGGAGGTCGGCCAGCGTCTCGACCACCCCCTTCGGACGCAGGTCGTCCAACGGTTTCGGCTCTGGTGGATCGAACTGCAGCTTGAGCTGCGACCGGTTCTGTTGTCGGATTGCTCGCACGTCGCTTCTCCTTCGACTTCGAAGAAGCCGATCGTGCCCGACGCTTCCGAGTCTTTCCCAATGCAGCCAACAGATTTGCTAACTCGGTGAGACCACCGATGCTGATCTCGGGCGGCCCCTGAACCATGCTGCCGCAATATTCGTCGTCGAACATCCACAGCGGCACCTCGCGCGAATAACCCGGCAACTGGTCGGTGATCACGAGCTTAAGCTGCTTGCCTCGACGGAAAGGCGCCACCTGCAGCATCATTCCGAAGAACGGATGCCACGGGTAGGCGATCATCTCGCGGCGCAAAGCGTATGCTGAATGTCGGTAATTTGCCGCGCCGTCCCCGAAAGGCGAATACGGCACCACTCGCCGGCTTCTGTCGCAGCACGGTCTGGGCCAGCATTGCAAGACCCGAAATCCCTTTGCGCATGTCAGTGACGCCGCAGGCGAGATATACCCTTACGCCGGTGCCCGGTCCGATCATGCAGCTTCCACCGACCGGATAAGCCGGGTCAAGGCAGTAGCCTCGATGCCGGCATCGAAGCGAGCCGCCGTCCTTGCGCCAGACACAGCTGGAGACCCGCAAAAACCGGGTACGTGGAGGCTGGTTAACCCGACGACGGGTGATCCCGATGCTGTCCGACGCTGTTGGGCGCGCCTTTGGTTCGTTTCCGGGGTCATTCTGGGCGATTTGACCCGGTTCTCCCGGGT